>NZ_JBEZUT010000384.1:0-7588 GCF_040636595.1 Kitasatospora sp. NPDC036755 | reverse complement strand
GGGAGGGCTCGATTCCTCGGCGGGCGATACGGGTCGGGATCTGCCTGCGGCGCAGGTAGGAGCGGATGAAGCGGTGGTCGTCGGCTTTGTCGGCCCCGAAGGCCCGGGTGTAGAAGGCGATCGCGGCGTCCGCGTCGGCCACGGACAGGTACGCCGTCAGTTCGGCATAGCCGTCCGGAATCGGCTTGACCACGGTTGACCTCCAAGGGGTGCGTCGGATGCCGGGCGCGGCTACCGCGTGCCGGCGGTGATGTGGTCGAGGGCGTCGAGGAACGCCAGCAGCTCCTCCTCGGTGCCGAGGGAGACCCGCAGGTGGCCGGGGAAGCCGAACACCCCGGTGTCGCGCACGAGGATGCCGTGGTCCCTGGCCAGGGCGTCCTGGGCCTTGCCGGAGTCGGCGACCGCGACGGCCACGAAGTTGGTGACCGAGGGCAGCCACCGGTACCCGCGGCGGTCGAGCTCGGCGCAGAACCAGCCGCGCCGCCGCGCCGTCTCCCGCCGGACCCGGTCCAGGAACTCCCGGTCCGCGAGGGCCGCCACCGCGGCGGCCTGCGCGGCGCGGTTCACGCTGAACGGCAGGACGGTCAGCGTCCGGCGGACCTCGGCGATCAGCTCGGCGGGGCCGAGCGCGTAGCCGATCCGCAGGGCCGCCAGCCCGTAGGCCTTGGAGAAGGTGCGCAGGGCGAGCACCGGGGTGCCGTCCCGCAGCAGGCTCCTGGCCTGCGGCTGGTCCGCCGGGCCGAACTCGTGGTACGCCTCGTCGAAGACGAGCGGGGTGCCGCTGTCGCGAGCCGCGGCGGCCAGCGCCTCCAGCGCCGGCCCCGGCAGCGTGGTGCCGCACGGGTTGTGCGGGTTGCAGACGTAGCCGATGCCGCACTCGGGGAGGCGCTCCGCGAACGCCGCCGGGTCGACCCGGGGGCCGTCGAGCGGCACCCGGACGACGCCCCGGCCGATGCGCTCCAGCGCGGCCGGGTACCCGGGAAAGGTGCCGGCGCTGACGAGGCCGGGGCGGTCCCGGTCGCCGAGGGTGAGCGCGGTGGCCAGCACCAGCTCGTCGCTGCCGTTGGCCACCGCGATCTGCTCCGGCGCCACCTCCCAGTGCTCGCTCAGACGCCGGACGAGCCCCTCGCGCTCCGGCGACGGGTAGCGGTTGATGCGCTCCAGCTCCCCGGTCACCGCCGCGACCGCGGCGGGGCTCGTGCCGAACGGGCTCTCGCTCAGGTGCAGGCGCACCAGCGAGTCCGCCGACGGGACACTGGCGTTGTAGGTCACAGACGGTCCCCGATCAGGATCCCGAAGCAGTAACTGCCCACCGCCGCCTCCAGGGTGAGGAAGCAGTGCTCGCTGCCGGCCGGGATCCGCATCACCGCCGGCGACACCAGCTCGTGGCGCACGCCGTCGAGGTGGACCTCGATCCGCGCCTGGCCCGGCTCGGGCGAGACCAGGAGGTACAGCTCGTCGACGGGGTGGGTGTGCGGCGCGGCGACGGGCTTGCCCACCAGGGTGCTGAGCTCGCCCCCGGCGAGCTGCACCGGCAGTCCGCCGAACATCTCCGCGGTGACGTAGAAGGGCGCGGGCTGGTGGTGCCCGGCGACCGCCAGCGGGATGGGCAGGGCGGTGACGATCTCCGCCGCCGCCCCGGCCTCCCGGTCCTGCACCGTCACGACGCCTCCAGGACGAACAGGTAGGTGTGCGGGGCGCCGAACGGCACCGTGCGGCGCAGGTTCATCCCGCCGCGCCGGAACAGCCGCTCGTACTCCTCGCGGGTGTAGATGGGCACGCCCATCAGCGCGTGGGCGAGTTCGAAGCCACTGGAGAAGACCGGCAGCCGGGAGTCCCCGCCCTCGGCGGGCGGCCGGACGGTGGTGTCGGCCAGCAGGAAGACCCGCGCTTTCGGGAAGGCCTTGCGCAGCCGGGGGACGACCTCCTCGCGGCGCTCCGGATCGGCCAGCAGGTCGTGCAGGAACATGAAGCTCATCACGACGTCGGCCTCGTCGCTGCCGTCGACCTCGTGGTCCTTGAAGAGGATGTCGAGCACGTCCGCGCAGACCGGCTGCACGGTGCCGGTCAGGCCGTAACCGGCGACCGTGCGGTGCCCCAGCTCGGTGGCGGGCCGGCTGATGTCGATGCCGATCCCGCGGCTGCCGGGCCGGCCCTTGACCAGCCGGGAGACCCGCTCGCTGACGCCCGCGCCGAGGTCGACCAGGGTGCGGAAGTCGATGGCGCCGATCTCCTCGTCGAGGATGTGGCGCATCAGCGCGGTGTCCGCCTGGGCGGAGCCGAGCGCGACCATGGCCTCGTCGCGGTCCAGGTCGACGCGGAACCGGCGGTCGCCGCGGGCGACCGGCGCCGCGTTGGCGAAGATGTCGTGGTAGCCGCCGACGCCCCAGGTGAAGAAGCCCAGGGTCCGGGCGACGTCCTCGCTGAGGGCGGTGCCCCGGACCAGGTCGCCCCGGACGTCGAGGTAGCCGAACGAGGCGGCGGCCCGGACGAGCGCCCGGAACACGGCGGTGTCCAGGGTGTTGTGCTCGCAGAACGCGGGGACGTCGAGCGTCCGCTCCGCGGCCAGGTGCCGGAAGACGCCGAGCTGGGCCAGCGCGTGCAGCACGTTCGCGCAGATGTAGCCGTTGAACGCGGTGTCGGGGTTCAGGGGGGCCAGCGCCTGGCCCTGCCAGTTCTCGGGGAGTTCGTGTGCCGTGGACAATTCACACCTCATCGGATCTCACCGCGGAACCGGTGCGTCGGCGGGGGCGGTGCCAGGACCGCCCCCGCCGGCGCCGTCCCGCGGCTGGGGGAGGGGCGGGCGGCCGTGCCGCCGCCCGCCGCGGGAAGTGCTCAGGCGGCCGGCAGCTGCGCCAGGTTGACGGCCAGCGAGAAGGGCGTCAGGTCGACCTCCGGTGCCACACCGAGGTGGAGGTCGCGGACGATCCGGCCGGCGGTGGGCGCGTGGGCCAGGCCGTGGCCGGTGAAGCCGGCCGCGAAGAGGATCCGCTCGTGGGCGCCCTCGCCCCGGCCGATCAGCGCCGACTTGGTCGGGGTGACGTCCAGGGTCCCGGTCCAGGCGCTGTGCAGCTTGGCGCCCGCGGCCTTGGGGTACCACTTCGGCAGCTCCTCGACGGCCGCGTCGAACCAGACGTCGCGCAGGCCCTTCTGCTTGGAGATGCGCTCCAGGCCGACCAGGAAGCCCTTGCCCCGGCCCATCGTCTTCAGGCCGGAGACCGGGTGGAAGGTGAAGGGGGTGTCGGTCTCGGTGTCGGAGATCGGGTCGGTGTAGAGCAGTTCGGCGAACTGGCCCCACACCGGCAGCTCCATGCCGGCGAGCTTGGCGACGTCGCCGCCCCACGGCCCGGCCGCGATCACGATGGCGTCGGCGGTGAACTCCCCGGCGTTGGTGGTCACCAGGCCGGAGGAGGCGTCGATGCCGGTCACCTCGGTGCCGGTCAGCAGCCGGGCGCCGAGCTGCGCCGCCGCGTCCGCGTAGCCCTTGACGATCGCCTCCGGCTTGACCCGGTAGCACTCCGGGGACCAGACGGCCGCCTCGAAGGTGCCGGCGTCCAGCCACGGGTTGTACTCGACGGCCTGCGCCGGGGTGAGCAGTTCGACCTCGGCGCCGACCTCGCGGTGGGCCGGCAGCAGCGCCTCGAGCTCGGCCGCCTGCTCGGCGCTGGTCAGCACGGTGAGCAGCCCGAGGTGCTTCAGCCCGAGGTCGGTGTTCAGGGTGTTCGCGAAGGAGTTGAACTCGGCCAGGCTGCGGACCGCCAGCTCGCTGTCGTACGGCTTGCGCGGGAAGTAGGTGCGGAACGCCCGGGCGGTCTCCGCGGTGGTGGCCGTGCCGAACTGGTCCTTCTCCAGCAGGAGTACGTCGATGCCGGCCTTGGCGCAGTGGTAGGCGATGGACACGCCGATCACGCCGCCGCCTATGATCAGCAGTTCGGTGGAGTTCTTCCGGTCAGACATGTGCACTCCTCGTGGTGGTCGGACGGAACGTCCAGGTGTCGCCCCCCAGTTCCCACGGGAACAGCTGCAGGTTCCAGGCGCCGAGGGCGTTGGTGTAGGTGGCCATGTGGGAGAGCAGTGCGATGAAGTCCTCCTTGGAGGTGGTCTTCTCCTCGATGACGGCGACCACCTCCCGGGTGAGGTCCCACAGCGTGTCCAGGCCGCAGTAGCCGAGGAACTCGGTGGGCTTGACGAGCAGGATCCGGGCCATCTCGACCAGGGCGGGCAGCGGCACGTCGGTCAGCCGGGCGGCCCGCACCAGTCCGGTGTGGGACACGTAACCCAGCGGCCGGGTCTCGCCGTTGATGCAGACGAGCGTGGTCAGCACCGAGCCCTTGGTGCCGGCCCCGTTGGGCACCCGACCCTCGTGCGCGGCGACCAGTTCCTCGGTCGGCTCGATCAGGATCCGTTCCGTCTCCACGGCGATCCGCTCGACCAGGTCGCGGGCCCGGGCGGACTCCGTCGGCATGCGCCGCACACCGTGCCCGGCCTCACCGTCCACCCGCCGCACCTGGGCGAGGATCGGGGCGCCGTTGCCGTGCACGGAGTCCCAGACCAGCTGGCCGATCTTCGGCAGCGCGTCGACGTCCTCCGGGACGACGGAGCCGATCGGCGCGGTGTGCATCGGCTCGGTCAGCTCGCCGTACTTGATGGTGAGGTGCTGCACCGCGGAGCAGAACACGGTGCCGTTGGGCTGGATCTTGCGGTCGACCTTGTGGTCCGGCACGGCGTGCAGGAGGTCGTGCGCCGGCGGGACGTGGTAGATGCAGTCGCCGGCCACGAGCGCGTGCCCCTGGAGGGTCTGGTACGGCAGCGAGGCCCAGAGCGGCTCGACGAGTTGGGCATTGCGGTCTTCGTGGAGAGTGATGCGGATTCTGGCGTCGATGGACGGCCAGGAGATCTCGATCTGGCGCATTGTTCCTACTCCGTTCTCCTCGGTTCCGCCAATACCGGCGTCCGGTCAACCGGATTGGAGTGCCGTCGGACAGTGACGTTGGGACGCTATCAGCGGGCCGAATCGCCGGGTAGGGAAATCCCGCGCACCTCACGGAAAGCTCTCGACTTTGTCACGTCGATATCCCGGCGGTAATCCCGGAGTTTGTCAGTCTGCCGGGTTCCCGGGGCGTCTTCGTCAGTATTTCCGGTCCGACCTGACAAAGCCGGGCGGGATTCCGGCGTCACCGGGAGGGCGAGAACGGGGCGAGGTCGACGCCGGGGGAGCGGCCGAGGTACAGATCGCGGATGATCCGCCCGGTGGCGGGCGCCTGGCCGAGGTCCTGGCCGGTGTACCCGGCCGCGACCAGGATCCGCTCGTGGGCGCCGCCCGCCCAACCGATGCACGCCGTCCTGGCCGGGGTGACGTCCACCGTCCCGGTCCACACGCTGCGCAGCCCGGTGCCCGCGAGCTTCGGGTACCGCGCGCCCAGCTCCTCGGCGGTCTCCCGGAACCACGCCTCCCGCATGCCCTCCTGCCGGGAGACGCGCTCCAGGCCGACCAGGAAGGACCGGCCGGCGCCCAGCGTCTTCAGCCCGGACGCCGGGTGCACGGTGAAGGGGACGTCGAGCTCGCCCTCGGCGAGGACCGGGTCGGTGCCGAACAGCTCGGCGGTCTGCGCCCACAGCGGGAGTTCCAGCCCGGCCGAGGCCGCGAGCTCGCCGCTGCCGGCCTCGGCCGCGAGGACGACGGCCTGGGCGGCGAACTCGCCCCGGTCGGTGGTGACCCGGGCGCCCGTCGCGTCCAGGCCGGTCACCGTGTGGCCGGTCAGCAGCCGGGCGCCGTGCTCCCGCGCGCCGGCGGCGTAGCCCCGGACCACCGTGTCCACGTCGAGGAGGTAGGACTGCGGGCACCAGAACGCGGCCTCGGCGCCGGCCGGGTCCAGCCAGGGGTGGCGGGCGCGGGCCTGGTCCGGGGTCAGCGGTTCCAGCTCCACACCGACGGCGCGCTGCGCCGCGGCCTCGCGCTCCAGCCCGTCGGCCTCCCGGCGGTCGCCCGCCACCACCAGCCATCCGACGTCCGAGACCACCAGGTCGGCGCCCCCGGCCGGGGCGAACGCGCGGTAGTCCGCGAGGCCGCGCACCGTCAGCTCGGAGTTGTGGACCTTCCCCGGCTGGTAGGTGCGCACCGGGCGGGCGGACGGCCCGGCGGCGCCGGAGCCGTCCGGGGCGAGCAGGACGACGCCGATGTCCGCCCGGGCGCAGTGGTAGGCGATCGACAGCGCCGTGACGCCGCCGCCGATCACGAGCAGATCCGTGGAGTACTGCCGGCTGGGCATGCGTTCCCCCGTCGGTGAGGAGTTCCGGAGTCCGAGGTCTTGCGGGCGTGCGGAATCGCGTGGAGAGGTACGGCCGGAGGGCGTCAGCCGAGTTCGGACCGGTAGTCGGTCCGGGCCAGCAGGCGCACCAGGTGGGCGATGGACGCGAGCGTGACGTGCCGGTGCCAGCCCGGAAAGGACCGGCCGCTGAAATCCCAGATTCCGACGTTCCGGGAAACGGATTCCAGGTCCCGGTCCACCCGGCGCACCAGCCGGGCGAGTTTCAGCGCGGTGGCGGCCGACACCGTCGTCAGCGTCGTCAGCCACAGCTCTTCGCACACGTTCTCCCCGACCGGGCTGACCGCGATCAGCCGCATCGGCGCCTCCGCCCCGGGGTGGGGGTGCCCGGCGTCGGCCGGCCACCGGACGTCGACGGTGGTGATCAGGTGGCCCTTCTCGACCGAGGGGTCCGGGCCGTCCACCGGCCGGCGGCGGAACCGGGCCGCCTCCACGATCCGGCGCGAGGGCAGCGGCCCGTGGGTGCGGTGCCCGGTCAGCGCCGGGTCCTCGATGCGCAGCGGCAGGGTCGCCGAGATCCGTACGAACATGGGCACTTCGGCGGCGTGCAGCGGCCGCAGCAGCTGGGCGCGCTCCATGTCGCGCCCGTCGAGCACCACCGGCCGGTCGGGGCCGCCGGTACGGGCCAGCACCTGCAGCAGGGCGCGGGCCGTGCACTCGCCGATGGACTCGGCGCCGATCGACTCGGACAGCCCCGCCCGCCGCTGCCGGTCCACGTCCTCGACCCGGTCCTTGGGCACCTGCAGGCGCCAGCTCACCGGGGTGCCGGCCGTCTCGGACACCGCGAGGACGCCGACCGCCCGCTGGCCGTTGACGGCCTTCCCCCGGGTCGGGTCGAACCGCCGGCTCACCGCCACCGGCTGCTGGCCCACCTTGGGGATCAGCACCGGGCGGATCACCCACGCCTCGGGCTCCATCGTGCGGGCCACGTAGCGGGTGAGCGCGGTGCGCACGGGCTCCCAGTCCCAGGTGGAGTCGCTGATGAAGTGGTGCAGCCGCTGGTCGATCCCCGGGCCCTCGACGAACGCCGCGATGTTGCGGATGGTCTTCCGGCCGGGCGTGCCCAGCAGCCCCCACAGGTACTGGCGGGCCCTCAGCCGCTGGTCGCGGCGGGTGAAGGAGGCGAACAGCTCGTCGCAGACCCGGTCGAGGACGAGCTCCGTCGCGTCGCAGGAGCCGGTGAGCCGCAGCAGGGCCGGGGTGTCGTCCGGGCGGCGCGGGGCCGGCGCCGCCGGTGCGGCGCGGGCGACGCCCCCGCCCCC
>NZ_JBEZUT010000383.1:0-7618 GCF_040636595.1 Kitasatospora sp. NPDC036755 | reverse complement strand
GATTGCCGACGATCACACCCCACAAGGGCACTACGGGAAAACGAAGTTGACCAGACTCGAACACACGTTGGCCACACCGGTCACCACCTCTCCCGCGCCGTCGGAGATCCGCCACCACAGCTGCGCCGAGGACGGCGGCAGCAGCAGCGCCCTGGTCCGCCCGGCCCGTCCGGCGTTCGCCCGCAGGCCGCGCCGGACGGCACGGACGTCGGTGGCCAGCGGCTCGGTGAGGTGCTGCCCGGGCGGGGCGTAGAGCACCCGCTCGGTGGCCAGCGCCAGTCGGCCGGTGGCCGCCGCCGAGTCCGCGTCCAACTGCGCCTCCTCGGTGATCCGACGGGCCGTCGAACGCGGAGTGCGTGACTCGTCCGGGGGAATTCCGAGGTCCCAGGCGGAGTCGATCAGCTCGTCCCAGGCGGCCAGCACCTGGGCGTCGGTCAGCTCCGTCGGCCCGCTGCCGCCGGGCCCGCGCCGCCCGCCGCCGCCCAGCCGGCGACGGCGCACGGCGGTGCGCCAGAGCATCGGGACGAGCAGCAGTGCGATCAGCGCGAGCACCGCGGCCAGGGTGCCGAGCACCTGGCCGGAGAGCAGCCAGGACTCCTCGGAGGCCTTGGCGACGGCCTTGTCCTTGGCACCGCACTCGCCCAGTTGGCGCTGCTTCACGGTGCAGTCCGAGCTGGAGCTCGGCGCGGGGGCGGCCGAGGCGGTCTGCGGGGCGGCGGTCGCGTGCTGGGTCGGCGCGGTGGTCGGGGTGGTGGACGCCTCGGTGTAGCGGGCCGGGACGCCGCGGCTCGGGGTCGGCTCGAAGCGCATCCAGCCGTAGCCCGAGAAGTACAGCTCGGGCCAGGCGTGGTACATCCGGCCGGTCACCGAGTAGACGTCGCCGCCCTTGCTGTCGCCGGGGGTGAAGCCCACGGCCACCCGGGCCGGGATCTTCAGCGTCCGGGCCATCGCCGCCATGGTGGAGGCGAAGTGCACGCAGAAGCCCCGGCGGTCGCGCAGGAACACGGTGATGGCGTTGCTGCCGGTGCCGCCGTTGACCGAGGTGTCGTACGTGAAGTTCGGTCCGGTGAACCAGTTGACCAGTGCCGTCGCCCGGTCGTAGTCGTTCTGCGCGCCCGCGGTGACGCTCCTGGCCTGCTCGGCGACCTGGGCCGGCAGGTCGGCCGGGAGGGCCGTGTAGTGCTCCCTGACGTCGGACGGCGCGGTGGCCGCGAGCCGCAGCTCGGTGGCGGTGGGCTGCACGTCCAGGGCGCTGACGTGGTACTGCAGGCCTCGGATCGCCTTGTCGTTGGCCGGCAGGACGGTGCGGGTCAGCGGGTCGAGCTTCCAGTCGCCGCGGTTGGGGACCTGGACGGCGGCGGCCGGGTAGGGCATCGGCAGCCAGCTCCCCTCCAGCTTGTCGCTGATCGTGAAGTCGCCCTCGATCCGGGAGAGCTGGGCGTTGCGCAGGCCCTCCGGGGTGGGAAAGGTCACCGGGAGGTCGTTGACCGTGGTGCTGCCGAGTTTCCAGTTGGTGCCGTCGAACTGGTCGAGCGAGCCGGTCCGCAGGTAGATCTGGTCGGCCAGCGGGCTGTCCAGGCTGTACCTGAGCAGCTCCGCGTCGGTCGGCTTGGTGACCGCGGCCTCCAGGCTGACCAGCGGGTCGAGTCTGGTCGACAGGCTCCCACCGGCGCTCTTGCCGCCCGATCCGCCGGAGCCGGAGCCCAGCAGGCCGGAGCTCCAGTGCGGCAGGACCACCGGCAGCAGCAGCGCGACCGCCAGGGCCAGCACGCCGACCTGCCGCCCGCCCGGGCTGACCCGGCCGGACTCCACGGAGCCGCGCGCGCCGCCGTAGAACACCCGGCCCCAGCGGGAGACCCGGTCCTGGCCCTCGGCGAACAGCAGCAGCAGGTAGCCGGCCGCGGCGACGGCGAACCAGACCCAGCTGCCGTGCTCCCCGGCCAGGCCGTTGCCGACCGAGTACAGCGCCAGCAGCGGCAGCCCGGCCAGCGCCGAGCGCCGGTACGTCACCGCGACGGTGTCCACCGCGACGGCGATCAGACCGATCGCCGAGACCAGGATCAGCCGCAGCCCGGCGGTGGGCGGAGCGGGGATGGCGTACTGCTGTATGTCGTCCAGACCGGACGAGAAGACCTGCTCCAGCACCCGCATCGTGGCCGGCCCGGGCAGCACCCCGCCGGCGCCGGCGAAGCCGAGCAGCAGCAGAAGGAGCAGCGCCAGCAGCTGCCCGAGCGGCACCGTCCAGCGGTACAGCGGGGAGCGGCGCAGGCCCGCGCCGACCACGGCGATCACGGCGACCACCAGGACGGCGTGGGTCAGCCAGCTGCGGGTGGTCAGCAGCGGCATCATGCACAGCGCGGCGAGGGCGGTGGCCAGCGCCGAGTACACGGTCAGTTTGGCCCGGGTGGTCACGCGCCGGCCTCTTCTCGTTCGGGAGCGGTCGTCCTGCTGCCGTCGGCGGCCCGCCACAGGTCCGGTACGGAGTCCCCGGCGCGCACCGGGATCACCGTCCAGCCGGACTCGCGCAGCTTCCGGACCCGGTCCCGGAAGTCGTCGCCGCCGGTGCCGGGGGCGAGCATCCGCAGGCCGGCCCAGGTGCCGGTGTCCAGCAGGAAGGCGATCGCCCCGCCGGCGCGGCTGCGCAGCCGGCCCAGCCGGGCGGCCTGGGCGTCGTCCAGTTCGGCGAGGACGGCGACCAGCAGACCCTCGCCGCCGGACCGCAGCAGGTCCTCGGCGCGGGAGAGGGTGCCGCCGTCGGACAGGTCGGCGACCGCGAGCGCGTCCAGGATCAGCCCGGAGGTGTCGGCGGCGCCGTGGCCGGCGCCCGCGCCGGGCCCCGGCACCGACTGGCCGGTATCGGTGAGCATCCGGGTCTGGTAGCCGCGCTCCAGCAGGTGCGCGGAGACGGAGGCGGCGCAGCCGACCGCCCACTCGAAGGAGGAGGCGGGGCCGCTGCCCCGGTGGGCGATCTCCCGGGTGTCCAGCAGGACGGTGGCCCGGGCCTGCTGGGGCTGCTCCTCGCGGCGCACCATCAGCTCGCCGTACCGGGCGGTGGAGCGCCAGTGCACCCGGCGCAGGTCGTCGCCGGGCCGGTACTCGCGCAGGATCACGTCGTCGTCGCCGGCCAGCGCCAGGGTGCGGCTGTGGTTCTCGCCCTGGCCGATCCACTCACCGCTGAGCCGTACCGACGGCAGCGCCTGGATCTGCGGGACGACGGTGAGGACGTCGGAGGCGGTGAAGGCGCGGGTCACCTCGCACATCCCGAACGGGTCGGACAGCCGCAGCTGGAGCGGCCCGAGCGGGTAGCGGCCGCGCAGGTCGGAGCGGACCCGGTAGGAGACCTCGCGGTGGCCGCGCGGCTCGACCCGGTCCAGCACGAACCGCGGGCGCGGCCCGAGCACGTACGGGACCTTGTCCTCCAGCAGCAGCACGCCGGTGGGCACCCGGGAGACGTTGTCGACCCGCAGGTGGACCCGGGCCTCCTGGCCGGCGACCGCCCGGCGCGGGCTGAGCCGGCGTCCGCTGGCCACCCGGTAGCGGGTGTTGGCGACCACCACCACGGCGACCAGCGGCAGCGCGGCGAGCAGGACCCCGACGCGCAGCAGCGCGTCCTGGTCGAGCAGGTAGGAGCAGACCACCGCGGTCACCCCGGCGGCGAGGAAGGACCGCCCCCGGGTGGTGAGGCCGCGGAACCCCGCCCGCAGCCCCGATGCCGAGTCGGACTGGGCCACCTCAGCCCCTCCGGACGGCCGGGCCGCCCTGCGGGCGCGGCAGCGGCAGCCGGGCGACCAGGTCCGCCACGATCTGCTCGGAGGTCCGGCGGCTGAGCTGGGTCTCGGCGGTCGGCATCAGACGGTGAGCCAGGACCGGGACGGCGAGGCGCTGGATGTCGTCCGGGGTGACGTAGTCGCGCCCGTCCAGCGCGGCGGCGGCGCGGGCGGCCCGGACCAGGTGCAGGGTCGCGCGCGGCGAGGCGCCCAGGCGCAGCTCGGGGCTGGTGCGGGTGGCGCCGACCAGGTCGACGGCGTAGCGGCGGACCGGGTCGGCGATGTGCACGGTGCGGACCAGGTCGATCAGCTTGAGGATGTCGGAGGCGTGCGCGACCGGCTGGAGGTCCTCCAGCGGGCTGGCGCCGCCGTGCACGTCCAGCATCGCGAGCTCGGCCTCGGGGCTCGGGTAGCCGATCGAGATCCGGGCCATGAAGCGGTCGCGCTGGGCCTCCGGCAGCGGGTACGTGCCCTCCATCTCGACCGGGTTCTGGGTGGCCACGACCATGAACGGCGAGGGCAGCTCGTAGCTGGTGCCGTCGATGGTGACCTGGCGCTCCTCCATGGACTCCAGCAGCGCCGACTGGGTCTTCGGCGAGGCGCGGTTGATCTCGTCGCCGACCACGACCTGGGCGAAGATCGCGCCCGGGCGGAACTCGAAGTCGTGCCGCTGCTGGTCGTAGATGTTGGTGCCGGTGACGTCCGAGGGCAGCAGGTCGGGCGTGAACTGGATGCGGCGCACGGTGCAGTCGAGGGAGCGGGCGAGCGCCTTGGCCAGCATGGTCTTGCCGACGCCGGGCACGTCCTCCAGCAGCAGGTGGCCCTCGGCGAGCAGGACGGTCAGGGCGATCCGGACGGCCTCCGGCTTGCCCTCGATCACGCTCTCGACGTTGGCGCGGACGCGGTCGACGACCGCGGCGAGCTCGGGGAGCTCGACCTGCTGGTACCCGTTCGCCCTCTGCCCGCCCCCCGCGGGACTGCCGAGTCCGGCCTGATCGTTGTAGCTCGTCACCCGTTTACGCTCCCTGGCACCCTGTGCCCGCCCCGTTCCGGGGCCGGACCCCACCCCATGCTTGACGCGGCCGTCCCGGGGGCGGTTCCGAAGGCGGATCCGGCGCCGGGATGGCGGCCTGCGGCCTGGCCGCCCCAGGTGGTTCGGGGTCCGACCGGCAGGCGCATTCTCCCCCGCGGGATGGCCAGAAGTCACCATTCGGAGTCGCCCGAATGCCCGGACGGCGTCGGCCGGGCAGGGTCGGGTCGGGGCGCTCAGTCGATCTCGCGCAGCAGGCCGGTGTGGACGTCGAAGACGAAGCCGCGGACGTCGTCGGTGTGCGGCAGGAAAGGAGAGGTGCGGACGCGCTGCATCGACTGGCGGACGTCGCCGTCCAGGTCGACGAAGGCCTCCACCGCCCACTGCGGGCGCTGGCCGACCTCCAGTTCCAGCTCGCGGCGGAAGTCCTCGGTGAGCCCGAGCAGGCCGCAGCCGGTGTGGTGGATCAGCGCGATCGAGCGGGTGCCGAGGGCGCGCTGGCTGATGGTCAGGGACCGGATGGTGTCGTCGGTGACGACGCCGCCGGCGTTGCGGATGACGTGCGCGTCGCCGAGTTCGAGGCCGAGCGCGGCGAACAGGTCGAGACGGGCGTCCATGCAGGCGACCACGGCGATCCGCTGGACCGGGCGGGCGTCCATGCCGCCGTCCCGGAAGGTCACCGCGTAGGTGCGGTTGGCCGTGACGAAGCGGTCGATGACGGTGGGTCTGGCGGGATCGGCAGCGGCGTTCGGCGAGGGCCGGTCGGGTGTCACTGTCATGGGGGCGACGTTAGTGGCGATCGGGACCGTGCGGTGGGGCCGGGAGCTACAGAACGGGGCGCCGCTATCGAGAGCATGGCGACAACGGGCGGGTCCGCCGGCCGCCCCCGCGGCGGCCCGCACGCGGGGGCGGGCAGGGGGCGCGCGCGAGCCGCCGAAGGCCCCCGATCCGAACCGCTTCCGGTCCGCCCGCACGGCCGCGACCTGCGATGATCCATTCCGCCGCCCGGGTGGTGCGCCGGAGCGGACCATTGACTGACGGGGACCGCGCGATAGAGTTCGTCGCGCAGTGGAGCACACCCGCCGGGGCCCGTCAACGGGGCCTTCCCGGCCGGTGCGGCCCGGTCGACGCGGCCCGTGGCCTCCTCCCGCTCCGTGCCCACCTGGCGCACCTTCCCCGGCGCCGGGCGGTCACGACCTTCCCCTCGAGCGGGCGGGGACCACGGGCCGCTTCGTCGTGCCGGGGCACGGTGGGCGAGAATGGTCGCAGCTCCCGGACGTCGGGCTGCTCCGCACCGAGGAAGGGCGCCACCGCGCATGACCACCAACGAACCGGGCCCCAAGCACGTTCCGGTGATGCTCCAGCGGTGCATGGACGCGCTGGCCCCGGCGATCTCGCGCCCCGGTGCCGTCGTGGTGGACGCCACCCTCGGCCTCGGCGGGCACAGCGAGGCGCTGCTCACCCAGTTCCCGGAGGTGCGGCTCGTCGCGGTGGACCGCGACCCGGCGGCGCTGAAGCTGTCCGGTGAGCGGCTGGCCCCGTTCGGCGACCGGGCGACCCTGGTGCACGCCGTCTACGACGAGATCCCCGAGGTGCTGGAGCGCCTGGACATCGACCGGGTGGACGGCGTCCTGTTCGACCTCGGCGTCTCCTCGATGCAGCTGGACGAGGCGGAGCGCGGCTTCGCGTACGCGCAGGACGCGCCGCTGGACATGCGGATGGACCAGACCCGGGGGATCAGCGCGGCGGAGGTGCTGAACACCTACAGCCACGGCGCGCTGGCCCGGATCCTCAAGGTGTACGGCGAGGAGCGGTTCGCCGGGAAGATCGCCTCGGTGATCCTGCGGGAGCGGGAGAAGGAACCGTTCACCAACAGCGCGCGTCTGGTCGAGTTGGTGCGCAACGCCATCCCGGCGGCGACCCGCCGGACCGGCGGGAACCCGGCCAAGCGGACGTTCCAGGCGCTGCGGATCGAGGTCAACGGCGAGCTGGAGGTCCTGGACCGGGCCATCCCCGGGGCGCTGGACGTCCTCGCGCTCGGCGGTCGGATCGTGGTGATGTCCTACCAGTCGCTGGAGGACCGGCTCGTCAAGCAGTACTTCGCCGCCGGTGCGACCAGCACGGCTCCGCCGGGGCTGCCGTTCGTCCCGGAGGAGCACCAGCCCTGGCTCAAGTTGATCACTCGCGGTGCCGAGCTGGCCACGGAGGAGGAGATCGAGGAGAACCGGCGCGCCGCGCCCGTACGGCTGCGGGTGGCGGAGAGGATCAGGGACCGAAGCAAGCGGGGCTGACGAACCGGCCCCGGCGGGGTCCGAAGGGCGGAGGAAAGCAGTGGGGCCGGTGGCCGGTGAGGTCCGGGCGGGGCGGGGAGGACTCCCCGGGCAGGGCAGGGCGCGGATCACGGTCCGGCCGGGCAGGCGTCCGGCACAGAGGCGCACACCGTTCGCGGTGCTCATCGTGGTGCTGCTGGCGGCCGGGCTCCTCGGCCTGCTCGCACTGAACACCGCGCTCAACGAGGGCTCCTTCGAGCTCTCCCGACTGCAGAAGCAGACCACCGTGGCGACCGACGAGCAGCAGGGCCTCCAGCACGAGATCGACCAGAGCTCGGCCCCGGACGCGCTGGCCAAGCGCGCCGCCGAGCTGGGCATGGTCCCGGCCGGCGGGATGGCCTTCCTGGACGTCCCGAACGGCAAGGCGGTCGGCACCCCGGGGCCGGCGCAGGACAGCCAAGGGCCTGCGCATGGCCGGTCGGATGGGCCACGAGCGTGTGACCACCCAGAACCTGACCGTGCACGCGGTCGACGCGGAGAAGGGTCTGCTG
>NZ_JBEZUT010000382.1:0-7627 GCF_040636595.1 Kitasatospora sp. NPDC036755 | reverse complement strand
TGGCCGTAGTGCTCGACCGGGTTCTTCCCGTACAGCGCGGAGACCAGCGGGGCGCCGAGGGCGAGCAGCAGGAACAGGGCCACCACCGCCAGGGCAGCTCGTTGACGCCCGCCCGCCACAGCGGGGCCGGGGCGTAGAGGGTCCGCTGGGGGCCCTGCGCGGAGTAGCGGCCGAGCAGGAAGCCGTTGAGCCAGAGCAGCCCGCGGCCCCAGCCGGGCAGGGCGACGAAGGCGTCGGCGGGCTCGCCGAGCGAGGCCTCGAAGCGGTGGAAGGCCGGGTCCGCACCGGTCGCCGGGCCGGCCTCCTCGTAGCGGAGCCCGTCCAGCTCGGAGAGCGGCAGCGGGCGGATCTCCCAGTCGAACAGCCGCTGGTGACCGTGGGAGACCCCGCGGACGATGCCCTTGCGGTCGTCCAGCAGCGGACCGTAGTTCACCCGGCCGAGCGCCTCGACCAGGATGTCGAGCACGACGCCCTCGGGCCCGACCTCCAGCGGCAGCGTCTCCGCCGGGGCGTCGCGGTGCAGCATGCCCAGCGGCCGGCCGTCCGCGAACACGTGGGCGCGGTCGCCGATCCCGTCGATGCGCAGCGGCATGGAGGGCCGCGGACCGGAGATCCGGGTGCGGTAGTGGATGAGGCCGAGGGACTGGCCGACCTTCTCCATCGGCTCGGGCGAGGCGCGGCGCACCGGCTCGGACAGGGCGTCGAGGTTCGCCAGCAGCCGGGCGCAGGCGGCCCGCCGCCGGACGCGTTGCGGGGAGACCCGCGGGGCGGGTGCGGGCAGTTCGCCCTCCGGCAGGGGGACGTACGTGCCGATGACGGCGCGGAAGGCGTGGAACTTCTCGGTGAGTTCGCCGGCCTCGCCGATCGGGGCGTCGTAGTCGTAGCTGGTGACGGTCGGCTGGTAGCCGGTGTCGAACGGCCGGGTCCCGGTGTGGTTGGCGCCGGCCCAGAAGCCGAAGTTGGTGCCGCCGTGGGCCATGTAGAGGTTGACGGAGGCCCCGGTCGCGAGCAGGTCGTCCAGCGCCCGCGCGGACTCGGCGGGGTCGCGCACGTGGTGCGGCTCGCCCCAGTGGTCGAACCAGCCGATCCAGAACTCCATGGCCGTCAGCGGGCCCTGGGGCTGGTAGCGGCGCAGCACCTCGAACCGCTCGGCGGGCCGGGAGCCGAACGTCGCCGTGGCCAGGTGGCTGGGGACGCCGCCGCCCTGCTGCATCGCGTCCTCCGCGCCGTCGGCGGTGAACAGCAGGCAGTCGACGCCGCGGGCGAGCAGGCCGTCGCGCAGGTGGTGGAGGTAGGCGCGGTCGTTGCCGAAGCTGCCATACTCGTTCTCGATCTGCACCGCGACCACCGGGCCGCCCCGGCCGGCCAGCAGCGGCAGGATCTCCGGCACGACGGCGTCGAACCAGGCGTCGACCTCGGCGAGGTAGGCCGGGTCGGCGCAGCGCAGCCGCAGCGCGTCGTCGGCGAGCAGCCGGGCCGGCAGGCCGCCGAACTCCCACTCGGCGCAGATGTAGGGGCCGGGCCGCAGGATGACGTCCAGGCCCTGCTCCTGGGCGATGCGGCTGAACCGGGCGACGTCGCGCCAGCCGGTGAAGTCGAAGGCGCCGGAGGGCAGCTCGTGGAAGTTCCAGGGGACGTAGGTGTCGACGGTGTTGGCGCCCATCGCGCGCAGCCGTCGCAGGCGGTCCTCCCAGAGGTCGGGGTGGACGCGGAAGTAGTGCAGGGCACCGGAGACGACGCGGTGCGGCGCCCCGTCCCGGAGGTACCCGGTTTCGTCGTGGTCGAGCATCAGGGGCCAGCTTTCGGAGTGCTTCTGGGGAGTGCTTGGGAGCTTCTGCGGAGTGCTTCTGGGGCAGGCGCGGCCGGCGGCCGACCGGTTCCGCGGGGCGGGGCCGGACCGCGGCGCGGCACGGGGTGGGAGGGGTGGCGGGAGTCCTGCCACGGTGGTCGAGCCTACCCAGTCCGGGGCTGCTTGGAAAGCGCTTTCCAGCAGGATTCGCCGGGTCGCGGACCCACCCGGACCGGCCGCGGGCGGCGGGTGGGGCCCGGGGCGGCCGGTCCTCCCGGGCGCCCCGGCCCCGCAGACCCACCGGCCGGTCGGTCGGTCGGTCGGGTCGGCGGCTCAGGCGCGGCAGCGCAGCATCTCCAGCGAGGGGAAGGCGAGGAAGTCCGCCCAGAACTCCCGGCCGTAGGCGCGGACGCCGGCCTCCGACACCTCCAGCGGCACCCACTCCAGCCCGGTGAACCCGGCCGCCCGCAGGCTGTGCTCGAACACCTCCCGGCGCGGGGCCGTGGCGACGATGCTGATCGGCTCCGGGTCGATCAGGGCCGTGACCCGCACCCGCGGCCCCGTCTCGATCTCCTCGCCGAGGGGCTCGCAGCGGAACCCGTAGCGCTCCAGGGACGGGCAGTCGAACCGGTAGTCGGGCTTCTGGGCGAGGAGGAAGAACTCCCCGCCGGGCACCAGGCTGCGGCGGGCGGCGCGGCACATCCGCTCCATCGCCGCGACGTCCTCGGCGTAGTTGAGGCAGTGCACCGCCAGGGCGATGTCGAACCGCCTGTCCAGCGGCGGCAGTTCGGCCACATCGCCGACCTCGTAGCGCACGCCCAGCGGCTCCCGCAGCTCGCTCGCCCGCGCGGCGGCGACCATCTCGCCCGAGAGGTCGACGCCGAGGACGTCGGCGGCGCCGCGGCGCTTGAACTCCCGGCTGTAGAAGCCGGTGCCGCACGCCAGGTCGAGGACCGACCGGCCGCGGACGTCCCCGACCAGGCCGAGGAAGCTCGGCACCTCCCCGTAGCGCGCCAACGGCAGGGCCTTGAAGCCCTCGAACGCCTCGCCGATCCCGTCGTACTGCCGCACGTCCATGTGCCGCTCCTCCGATGCGTCGTTCCGTCCGTACGTCCTGGCGCGTGCGGCCGGCTTGATCCTTCCGGGCCGGTGGGCCCGGCCGGTCGGCGGCGGCCGCCGCGGTGGAAAGTCTCCTCCGCGCGGGTCCGCGGCCGTACTGGCGGATGACACGAAGAATCCGGCCCGGCGGCGCGGGGAGTCGGAGCGCGCCGCGGCCCGCTCGTGCGACCGGACCGAACCCGACCGGATCGGGCCGGGTGGGACGGAGGGTGACGGGCACGCGGCCGTCCTCCGGACCGACCCTGATCGACAGTGCCCGTTCACCTGACCGCCCATTCGATCGCATAGTGATAACGGGTCTGGTCCGAACCGCGCGGCGGCAACCCCCGGCGCAGCGCGGCAGTCGAAAGGAAAGACCCATGGAACGCAGGACGCTGCTCGGCGCGACCGCCGGAGCGCTGGCGCTCGGAGGACTCGCGCAGGGGACCGCCGCGGCGGACTCCGACGGCGGCGGGCTGGTGACGAGCTTCAACGTCATCAGCGACATCCAGGGCGACCTCGGCGACTTCGCCCAGGCGCTCAGGGACATCCGGGCCACCAACCCGCAGGGGTCGGGCCTGGCCGTCGCCGGGGACATCACGCCGCGCGGCTACGACTTCGAGTACGCCGAGGTGCAGAAGGTGCTGGACCAGGGGCCGAAGCCCCGCGAGGTGGCCTGGGCCATCGGCAACCACGAGTTCTACGTCCCCAAGTGGTCCGACCCGAACACGCTCGCCCAGAGCACCTGGCCCAACGGCACCACCGAGGAGTCCCTCTTCCGCAGCTTCTACCGGTTCGCCAAGCGGTCCTCGATCTACGCGGAGACCACCTTCGGCGGCATCCCGGTCCTGACCCTCGGCACCGAGCGCTACATGAAGTACCACGACAACTCCCTGTGGGACGAGGTGTGGATCAGCGACGCGCAGTTCCGGTGGCTGGAGGACCGCCTGCAGTACTGGGCGCGGCGCCGCAAGCCCGTCATGGTGATCACCCACCACCCGCTGCCCAACACGGTCTCCGGGACCCGCAGCAAGATCTACATGAGCGACTACCTCCAGCCCGACCGGCTCCTCGGTCTCCTCGGGCGGTACCGCGACGTGTTCCTCTTCAGTGGCCACACCCACTGGGACCTGACCCTCTCCGACTGGTACGTGCGCCGCATCGTGCCGGGCACCGCCAACCTGGACGGCTTCTCGGTGATCAACACCGGCGCCGTGCAGACCGGGTTCGCCGACAACGGGCAGGGCGGCGAGGTCACCGTCCCCGGGCACTTCAACCAGGGGCTCCAGGTGGACGTCTACCGCGACCGCGTCGCCATCAGGGCCCGCGACTTCGCGACCGGCACCTGGATGAAGCGGATCTCCGTGCCGCTGGCCACCCGGATCTGACCCCGGCACCCGCCCCGGGCGGCCCGGCGTGCCGCACCGACGGCCGTTACGGGCCGCCCGGGATGGGTAGACGCGAGCGGACGAGGGGGGCCGAGACCGAAACGGAAGGAATCCCCATGTTGCTGCTGGGACTTCTGCTGATGGCGGCGTCCGGCGCGTTCGTCGGACTGCTGATCGCGGACAACCTCTCCGGCGGACCCGACTACCAGGTGACGATCCTGGGCAACAACCTGGTGGCGCTGAACAGCCTGAGCATCTTCCTCGCCGGGGTGGCGCTGGCCCTGATCTTCTGTCTCGGCCTCGCGCTGATGCGGCTGTCCGGGCGCGGCCGGCGCTCCTCGCGAGGAGCGCATGCCGCCCGCGCCGAGCGGTCGGACCTCACCGGGCGATCGGACCTCACCGGGCGATCGGACCTCACCGGGCGGTCGGACCTCACGGGGCGCCCCGGTCCCGCCGGGAGTTCGGACCTCACCGGGCCGGAACAGCGGGCCGCCGCGCAGGGCGGCCGGATGCGGCACCGGCTGGGCCACTGACCGCACCGCCGGGGCCGGTGGGGGCGCTCCCACCGGCCCCGGCGCGGTGCTCGCCTGTCCTGCCCTCGGCGCCTGCCCGCCGCGCCCGCCCGCGCCGGCCGGCCGCCCGCCCCGTCCGGGCAGACGGGCATCGGCTCGGTGACGGCACCGGTGATCAGAACCGTCGAACAGGCCGGGAACCGGACTTAGGGAGCGTTTTGCCGTTCCATTGCCAGTTCATGGGTGGCAGCTGTTTTCGACTGGGGCAAAAGACGCTGATGAAACGGCGTACCGGATATTCCTGAAGCTCCGTCGGACGCCCGTCCGTCCGGCAGCTCGGTGGAATTCCCGCTCGAATCCTTCGCCGGGCGTGTACGTTGTTCGACGTCCGTAAGACTTGGACGCCGGTTCGTGGCATGCGCGGTCGCCGTGCCGCGCTCGTCCGCGATCCGTCAGCACTACCGGCACCGTCAGTACCACGGCATCCGCACCACGCCGGACCTGTTTCCGATGGACGAGGAATCGATCTGATGCGCATCGCTCGATGGACCGTCGCGGCGGCCACCGCCGCCCTGTTCGCCGCCGCTCCGGCCACCGCCCTCGCGGCACCGGCCGAAGGGGCGTCCGCCGTCGCCCCGACGATCACCGCCACCACGGTGGCCTGGGACGCCGCCTACGGCACCGAGGCCTCGGCCTCCGGGACCCGCTGGGCCGAGCAGAAGCCGTCGGGCTTCGGCGCCGACCTGGTGCTCACCGGCACGCTCACCACCACGGGCACCGGCTGCTACGCGGTGTGGACCCAGTTCACCAACGACTTCAGTGCGGGCCCCACCAAGAAGCAGGCCGAGGTCTGCGGCGCGGGCACGGTGGCCGTCAACGCCCGCCAGTCCTACTCGCTGACCACCACCGGCAGCATCGCCATCTGCAAGGCCGGTACCACCTACCCGTCGGACTGCGGTGAGTGGAAGAGCATCACCCACTGGCCCATCGGGGGCTGACCCTCCCGATTCGTTCCGGCGCGTGACGGCCGATCGTTTTTCGGCTGGAACGAAAGATACTGATGAAACGCCTCGGCGAAATACTCCCGGAGCCCCGTCGGCTGCCGGTCCGTCCGGCAGCTCGGTGGAATTCCCGCTCGAATCCTCCGCCGGGCGTGTACGTTGTTCGACGTCGGTAAGAATTGGACGCCGGTTCGCGGTACGTGCGGTCGTCATCGCCGCGCTCGTCCGCGATCCGGCAGCACTATCGGCACCGCCAGTACCACGGCATCCGCACCACGCCGGACCTGTTCCCCCATGGACAAGGAATCGATCTGATGCGTACCGCCCGATGGACCGCCGCGGCGGCCACCGCCGCCCTGTTCGCCGCCGTTCCGGCCACCGCCACCGCCGTCGCGGCACCGGCCGAGGCGGCCTCCGCCGCCGCCCCCACGACGGCCGCCACCACGGTGGCCTGGTCCGCCTCCTACGGCACCGCGGCCTCGGCCTCCGGGACCCGCTGGACCGAGACCAGCTCCGGCGGCTTCGGCACCGACCTGGTGCTCACCGGGACCCTCACCAACACGGGCGCCGGCTGCTACGCGGTGTGGACCAGGTACACCTTCGACTTCACCCCGGGCCCCACCACCAAGCAGGCGGAGATCTGCGGCGCGGGCAGCGTGGCCGTCAACGCCCGCCAGTACTACAAGTACACCACCACCGGCAGCATCGCCGTCTGCAAGGGCGGCACCACCTCGCCCACGGACTGCGGCACGTGGCAGAGCATCACCCACTGGCCCATCTGAGCCCGACCCTCTCGATCCGGCCGTACCAGGCCCCCGGACCGGCGCACCTCGCCCGGCCCCGGGGGCCCGTCCGTGTCCTCGGACTGCCGGACCCGCCGGCCTGCTCAGAGGACCGGACCCGGCGCCCCGAGGACGCGCCAGGAGGGTTCGAGGGGGAGCAGGTGGCCCGTCAGCGCGCGGACGTCGGTGGCGACGGCGGCGCGGGCGAGCAGGGCGGGGAGGCGGTCGGTGGTGTAGGCGTGGTGGGCGGCGGCGGTGGTCCACAGGGTGGTGACGAGGCAGCGGTCGGCGGCGAGCCGGGTGACGGTGCCGCCCAGCATGCCGTCCGCGGCGGCCATGCCCGGTGCCCAGACCTCGCGCTGGACGTCGAGGAAGTGCTCGGCGCGGCCGGGGTGGAGGCGGCAGTCGGCGGCGCGCAGGACGGTGGCCCGGCCGAGGGCCGCGGGCAGGGAGGGGACCGCGCCCGGCATGGTGAGCACCACCGGGCCGGTGGAGACCTCGATCTCCAGGGAGGAGGAGCGCTGGTCGGCCAGGTCGGCGATCCGGTCGTGGCGCTCGCGCAGGAAACGGGCGTAGGCGGGTTCGTCGGCCCACAGGGCGAGCAGCAGGGCCCGGTCCGCGTCGGGCTGCCAGCCGCCGGTCTGGCCCACCAGGCCCGGCTGGTCGGAGAGCGCCGACCAGTGCCGCTGGCCGGCGGCGAACGCCTCACGTGCTCCGGGCCGCACCCGGCAGTCGATCCATTTGCCGAACATGCGGGCCATCATGCTGCGCCGGGGCGGTGGGGCGTCCATCGGACCTTGGTCCCGGGGCCGCTCGGGCCGGAGGCGTAGGCCGTGGGCGGTGTCCGGATGTTGCAGAGTCCCGTCATTGCCGCCGTGGGTGCCGCCGGGCGAGGGTAGGGGCATGAACGACGCACCCCGTGGGCCGGAGAACGCGCACCGTGGCACGGACGACGCGCCCCGCCGACGGGCAGGTCGTCTGCGAGGTGGAGACCGCCAAGGCGGCGGTGGAGCTGCCCATCCCGTTCAACGGGGTGGTCGAGGAGCTGCACTTCCCC
>NZ_JBEZUT010000381.1:0-7664 GCF_040636595.1 Kitasatospora sp. NPDC036755 | reverse complement strand
GGGGGCCCGCCCCCCCCCGCCGCCCCGCCCCCGCGCCCGAGCCGTCAGCCGGCCGTCCCCACCTGCTGCGCCCGCAGCACCGTCACCTCCGCCGCCAGCGCCGCGATCCCGTCCGTCCCGACCCGGCAGCAGCCGCCCACCAGCCGCGCGCCGTCCGCGAGCCAGCCGCCCACCCGGGCCGAGCGGAACGTCGGTTCCCCGCGCCAGCCCCGGCGGGAGGCGTCCCAGCTCTCCCCACTGTTCGGGTAGACCACCACCGGTTTCCCGGTGACCTCGGCGGCCACCGCCACCGCCCGGTCCGCGTCCTGTGGCGTGCAGCAGTTGACTCCCACCGCGACCACCTCGTCCACGGCGGCAGCCAACGCGAAGGCCTCCGCCAGCGGCTGCCCGGCCCGGGTCCGGTCGCCCTCGATGCTGTACGACAGCCAGGCGGGCACCCCCAGGCCGCGTACCAGCCCCAGCAGTGCCCGCGCCTCGTCCGCGTCCGGCACCGTCTCCAGCGCGAGCACGTCGGGCCGGGCCGCCGCCAGCACCTCCAGCCGCGGCCGGTGGAAGTCCGCCAGCTCGGCGACGCTCAGCCCGTACCGCCCCCGGTACTCCGAGCCGTCCGCAGACACCGCCCCGTACGGGCCCACCGAGGCCGCCACCCAGCGCCGCCGCCCGCCCGGCTCCTCCCGCGCCGCCTCCCGCGCCAGCTCCACGCTGCTCGCCAACAGCCGCGCGGCCTCCGCCCGGCCGACCCCGCGGCGCGCGAAGCCCTCGAAGCTCGCCTGGTAGCTCGCCGTTATCGCGACGTCCGCACCCGCCGCGAAGTACGCCCGGTGCGCCGCCACCACGGCCCGCGGGTCGTCCGCCAGCAACCGCGCGGACCACAGCTCGTCCGTGAGGTCGTGCCCGGCGGCCGCCAACTGGTTCGACATCCCGCCGTCGAGCACGAGTGGACCTGCGGCCAACGCGGCGGCGAAGTCCGGCGGGGAAGCAGTGGGCATGTCGGTCTCCTCTGGCAGAGTTCCTGGTCACAGCCTAGGGGGACGGCCCCCGGCCGGGCAGGAAAACCATTTGCCGCCGGGGAAGGCACTCGCTACGTTGTGCTCAGCCCGAGAAGGACAGCACCGGCGGAGCGGGCCCGGCGGCACCGGCGAACACGGAGAGGAGCCCGGCGATGGCAGCGGACGACCAGCCGCCCCCGACCGGGCCCGGCGAGGAGGAGTGGCTCGCCGCGTACGACCCGCGCGCCTACACCCCGGTCGCCGTCACCGTGGACGTGGTCGCTCTGACCCTGCGCCACGGCAGCCTGCACGTCCTGCTCGTCGAACGCGGCGCCCCGCCCCACCAGGGCTGCTGGGCGCTGCCCGGCGGCTTCCTGCGGGCCGGCGAGGAGGGCCTGGACGAGGCCGCCGCCCGCGAGCTCGCCGAGGAGACGGGCCTGCGCAGCGCCTCCGGGGCCGAAGCCCTGGGTCGCCTCCACCTCGAACAGCTCGGCACCTACGGCGCCCCCGAGCGGGATCCGCGGATGCACGTCGTCTCCGTCGCCTACCTCGCCTTCGCGCCCGACCTGCCCGATCCCCGGGCCGGGACGGACGCCGCGGCCGCCGCCTGGCACCCCGTCTCCGACCTGGACCTCCGGCCCCACGGCCGGTCCCGAGCCGCCGGTGCGCCCGCCGACACCCACGGGGGTGGCGTCGACGGGCGCACCGGCCCCGGCCCGCTCACGCTGGCCTTCGACCACGCCCGCATCCTCGCCGACGGCCTCGACCGGGTGCGCGCCAAACTCGAGTACAGCCCGCTGGCCACCGCCTTCCTGCCCCACGACTTCACCATCCCCGACCTCCGCGCCGTCTACGAGGCGGTCTGGGGCGAGCGGCTCCACCCGGGCAACTTCCACCGCAAGGTGCTGTCCGTGCCCGGCTTCGTCGAGAGCACCGGCACCACCACCGAGCGCGGCGGCGCTCGCGGCGGCCCCCGCGCCCGCACCTACCACGCCGGCGACGCCCGCCTGCTGCACCCGGCGCTGCTCCGCCCCACCCGCGACGGCACGGCCGACGCCGACGGGCCCCCCTGAGGTTCCGCGGCCCACGGCAACACCGCCGGACGGCCGGGCTACCATCCGGCCATGACCACTGACGAAGCGGCGACCACCGAGCAGGCGATCCCGACCCCCCACCGACCCTTCTCCCACTGCCACTTCTGCGGTACGCCCTACCCGCCCGACACCAGCGCCTGGCCGCGCACCTGCCCCGGCTGCGCCGAGATCAGCTACCGCAACCCGCTGCCCGTCGCGGTCACCGTGCTCCCCGTCACTCGCCCCGACGCCGACCCGGCGCTGGTCGTCATCCGCCGTACCATCGAACCCGGCTACGGCGAACTCGCCTTCCCCGGCGGCTACATGGACTACGGCGAGAGCTGGCAGCACGCCTGCGTGCGCGAACTGCACGAGGAGACCGGCATCGTCGCCGACCCGGCCGAGGTGACGCTGATCCACACCGCCTCCGACCCGGGCGGCCGCTTCGTCATGCTCTGCGGACTGCTCCCGGCCCGCCCGCTCGCCGACCTCCCGCCCTCGCGCCCCACCGACGAGACCGACGGATGGCTGCTCGCCACCGCCGAGACCCCGCTCGTCTGGGACTTCCACAACGGCGTCCTGCGCCGCTGGTTCAGCGGCGAGTTCACCCCCCGCTGAGCTGCCGGCCGCCCAGCGGCCGACCCTGGCGCGGCGCGCGATCACATGGCATGGTCTGCACCGACAGCCCAACCGGACGGGTCTGCCACGAGCCCTCCCGTCCCCACCACCGGCCGGGAGACCACCACCGTGAGCACCCCACCGCAGGACCAGCCGCTCTGGCGCCCCAACCCCGCTCGCGCCGCCGCCACCACCGTGGTGGCCTTCCAGGCCTGGGCCGCCGAGCACCACGGCGCCCCGGCCGCCCCGCTGGCCCCGGCCGCCGACGACCGGCAGGCCGCCGAGCGCTACGCGGACCTGCACGCCTGGTCCACCGAGGACCTCGACCGGTTCTGGACGGCCGTCACCCAGTGGTTCGACGTCCGCTTCACCCGGGCCCCCGAAGCCGTCCTCGCCGACGCCGCCATGCCCGGCGCCCGCTGGTTCCCCGGCGCCCGCCTCAACTACGCCGAGCACGCCCTGCGCGCGGCGGAGAACCCGGCCAACGCCGACCACCCCGCGATCCTCCACCTCGACGAGACCACCGAGCAGCCGGTCGTCCTCACCTGGTCCGAGCTGCGCCGCCAGGTCGGCTCGCTGGCGGCCGCCCTGCGCGCCCGCGGCATCGGCCCCGGCGACCGGGTCGGCGCCTACCTGCCCAACGTCCCGCAGGCCGCCGTCGCGCTGCTCGCCACCGCCGCCGTCGGCGCGATCTGGACCAGCTGCGCCCCCGACTTCGGTGCCCGCAGCGTCCTCGACCGCCTCCAGCAGATCGAGCCCTCCGTCCTCTTCGCCATCGACGGCTACCACTACGGCGGCAAGGACCACGACCGCACCGAGGTCGTCGCCGAGCTGCGCCGCGAACTGCCCGGCCTGCACACCGTCGTGCACGTCCCGCTGCTCGGCGCCCCCGCCCCCGAGGGCGCCCTGGCCTGGGAGGACCTGGTCGCCGACGACGTGCCGCCGGTCTTCGAGGCCGTCCCCTTCGACCACCCGCTCTGGGTCCTCTACTCCTCCGGCACCACCGGCCTGCCCAAGGCCATCGTCCAGAGCCAGGGCGGCATCCTGCTCGAACACCTCAAGCAGGCCGGCCTCCACCTCGACCTCGGCCCGCAGGACCGTTTCCTCTGGTACACCTCCACCGGCTGGATGATGTGGAACTTCCTGCTGGCGGGCCTGCTCGTCGGGTCCACGATCGTCACCTACGACGGCAGTCCGGGCCACCCCGACACCGGAGCCCTCTGGTCGGTCGCCGCCCGCACCGGGGCCACCGTCCTCGGCACCTCCGCCGCCTACGTGATCGCCAGCCGCAAGGCCGGCCTCCACCCCGGCCGCGACCTCGACCTCTCCGCCGTGCGCTGCATCGGCACCACCGGTTCCCCGCTCCCGCCCGACGGCTTCCGCTGGATCTACGAGGAGGTCAAGGAGGACGTCTGGCTCGCCTCCGTCAGCGGCGGCACCGACGTCTGCTCCTGCTTCGTCGGCGGCGTCCCCACCCTCCCGGTCCACCTCGGCGAGATCCAGGCCCCCTGCCTCGGCGCCGCCGTCGAGTCCTGGGACGTCCAGGGCCACCCGCACACCGACACCGTCGGCGAACTCGTCGTCACCAAGCCCATCCCGTCGATGCCCACCGGCTTCTGGAACGACCCCGAGGGCACCCGGTACCACGACAGCTACTTCGACATGTACCCCGGCGTCTGGCGCCACGGCGACTGGATCACCGTCACCTCCCGGGGCACCGTCGTCATCCACGGCCGCTCCGACTCCACCCTCAACCGCCAGGGCGTCCGGATGGGCTCCTCGGACATCTACGAGGTCGTCGAACGCCTCCCCGAGATCGCCGAGTCCCTGGTCATCGGCCTGGAGGAGCCCGACGGCGGCTACTGGATGCCGCTGTTCGTCGTCCTGGCCCCCGGCGCGGAGCTGAACGACGACCTGATCGGCCGCATCCGCACCTCGCTGCGCACCGAACTCTCCCCGCGCCACGTGCCCGACGAGGTCATCGCCGTCCGCGGCCTCCCGCACACCCTCACCGGCAAGCGGATCGAGGTCCCGGTCAAGCGCATCCTCTCCGGCACCCCGCTGGAGCAGGCCGTCAACCCGGGCTCCGTCGACCACATCGAGCACCTGCGCTTCTTCGAGCGGCTCCGCCTCGAGCGCACGGCCTGACCGGCCCGGCGCACACGAAAGGGGCGCTCCCACCGCGACGGCGGGAGCGCCCCTTCCTCGTTGTTCCTACGGCGTTGTCCTACGGCGTCACTCGCCGGAGAGCACCTGCTGCGCCGCGGCCCGCGCCTCCTCGGCGCTGTCCGCGGCCCGGGCCGCCTCGGCCGCCCGGCGGCACTGCGCCAGCGTGTACTTGGCGAGCGCGGTGCGCACGTAGGGGATCGAGGCCGCGCCCATCGACAGGCTGGTGACGCCAAGACCGGTCAGCACCACGGCCAGCAGCGGGTCGGAGGCCGCCTCGCCGCAGACGCCGCAGCTCTTGCCGCTCGCCCGCGCGGCGTCGGCCGCCGAGGCGACGAGGTCCAGCAGGGCCGGCTGCCACGGGTCCTGGAGCCGGGCCAGCGCACCGACCTGGCGGTCGGCCGCGAAGGTGTACTGCGCGAGGTCGTTGGTCCCCAGCGACAGGAACTCGACCTCCTGGAGGATCGACCGGGCGCGCAGCGCGGCCGACGGGATCTCCACCATCGCACCGAACTTGGCGTCCAGCCCGGCCTCCCGGCAGGCGGTCGCGAAGTCCTTGGCGTCCTTGCGGTCGGCCACCATCGGGGCCATCACCTCAAGGTGCACCGGCAGCCCCTCGGCGGCCTTCGCCAGCGCCTCCAGCTGGGTCCGCAGCACCTCGGGGTGCTCGAGGAGAGTACGCAGACCGCGCACGCCCAGCGCCGGGTTCGGTTCGTCGGCCGGGGTCAGGAAGTCCAGCGGCTTGTCCGCGCCGGCGTCCAGCACACGGACCACGACCCGGCCCTCGGGGAAGGCCTCCAGCACCTTGCGGTACGCCTCGACCTGCTTCTCGGCGCTGGGCGCCTTCGCCGAGTCGTCCAGGAAGAGGAACTCGGTGCGGAACAGGCCGACGCCCTCGGCGCCGTTCTCCAGCGCGGCCGGTACGTCGGCCGGGCCGCCCACGTTGGCGAGCAGCGGCACCCGGTGCCCGTCCGAGGTCTGCCCCGGGCCGGAGGAGGCGGCCAGCGCGGCCCTGCGCTCGGCGGCGACCGCCCGCAGCTCGTCCTGCTTCTCCTGGGACGGCTCCAGCAGCACGTCGCCGGAGCTGCCGTCCACCGCGACGACGGTGCCCTCGGCGACCTCGATCGCACCCGGCAGCGCCACGACGGCCGGCACGCCCATCGCCCGGGCCAGGATGGCGCTGTGGCTGGTCGGCCCGCCCTCCTCGGTCACGAAGCCGAGCACCAGCGTCGGGTCGAGCAGCGCGGTGTCGGCCGGAGCCAGGTCCCGCGCGAACAGCACGTACGGCTCGTCGCTGTCCGGCACGCCCGGCATCGGCACACCGAGCAGTCGGGCCACGATCCGGTTGCGCACGTCGTCCAGGTCGGCGACCCGTCCGGCCAGGTACTCCCCGGCGGAGGCGAGCAGCGCCCGGTAGGCCGCGAACGCGTCGTACACGCCGCGCTCGGCACTGCTGCCGACGGCGATCCGGCGGGACACGTCGGCCATCAGCTCCGGGTCCTGCGCCATCAGCGCCTGGGCCTCCAGCACGGCCTGGGCCTCGCCGCCGGCGAGGTTGCCGCGCGCGATCAGGTCGGCGGCGACCGCCTCGACGGCGGCCTGGGCACGGGCCTGCTCACGCGGGGCGTCCTCGGTCGGGATCTGGGTGGCCGGGGGCTCCAGCACCGCCGTCCCCATGTGCCGCACCTGGCCGATCGCGACCCCGTGGCTCACGCCCACGCCGCGCAGCGTCTTCTCCATGTCACCTGTCTCCGCTGAGATGAGCGGCCCAGCCGGGAACCGCTGTGTGAGGGCCGCCCCGTCATCTCGTCCGGGGCGGGTGTCGTAAGAAAGGGGTCAGCTCCAGCTGAACAGCTGCTCGCCGGCCTTGGCCTCGCCGTCCTCCCGCAGGCCACCGAGCGAGTCGGCGGTGGCCTCCAGCGCCACGATCGGCGAGATCGGCGACTTGCCCGCGGCCTCGACGGCGGCCGGGTCCCACTTGATGACGGCCTGACCGCGGGTCACCGTGTCGCCCTTGGCGACGAGCAGCTCGAAGCCCTCGCCGTTGAGCTGGACCGTGTCGATCCCGAGGTGGGTCAGCACACCGTGGCCCTCGGCGTCCACGACCACGAACGCGTGCGGGTGCATGGAGACGACGACACCGTCCACCGGAGCGACCGCCGTGGTCTGCTCACGAACGGGGTCGATCGCGGTGCCCGGGCCGACCATCGCACCCGAGAACACCGGGTCGGGCACGCCCGCGAGCCCCACGATCTTGCCGGTCAGCGGCGACGTCACAGTGGTCATGGTTGTGCCTCCCAAGTGCGCAGTACAGCGAGTTGCCGCGAGGAGCGGCACGACGATCAACTGAAGCCTAAATCATGTCAACTTCGGACAACTGCTGACATTCCCGGGCAAGGACCCCGCCCGTGCCCGCCTTGCCGGCCGGCGACTCACCGACCCGCGAGTGGTCTAGTCCTCTTGGCTCCGATGCGCCGCACTCTACAGGCATCTTGGCGAATCGGGACCATTGCTGTATATGCTCGCGAGAGCAACAAATCATGCCGCCGTCCGGATGACTCCCGGTGCGCCCCGGTTCGCGCTCGGGCTGTCGACCCGCTATGGTTGGTCGAGTCGCCGCAACTCTGCGGTTAACGCCAGATTTCGGATGCGAAAAGCCCCGGTAAACGGAGCGGAAAGCATCTGGTAAGCTGGAAACACGAAAGAACGAAGCCCGGAGGGTTCGCTGGAAGGCGGTCCGAAGGAAGCGTCCGTTCCTTGAGAACTCAACAGCGTGCCAAAAGTCAACGCCAGATATGTTGACATCCCCGGCCTCGGT
>NZ_JBEZUT010000380.1:0-7705 GCF_040636595.1 Kitasatospora sp. NPDC036755 | reverse complement strand
CCGGGGGGGCGCCGGGCGCCGCGCCTGTCGCCGGGGTGGGGCCACCGCAGACCGTGGTGGGGGCCCCCCAGCCGGCGTCTCCACCGGCTCGTCGGTCCATCGGGCCCGTGAGCCGGCCGGGCCGTCAGTCCAGCAGCCCCGAGAGCACCGCCGCCGTCGCCGCCAGCAGGTCCTCGGCGACCGCGCCGCCCGCCGCCGTCCGGGCCAGCAGGCCCTCCCGTGCCGCCAGGATCACCGTCGCGGCCTGCACGGCGTTCGCGCCCGGCGGCACCAGCGTCGGCAGCGCCCGTTCCAGGACCCCGGCCAGCGCCCGCGCGACCGCCCGGTCGTGCGCGGCGACCTGCTCGGCCAGCGACTCCGTCCGCGCCGCGACCAGCCGGAACTCCAGGAACAGCAGGATCCACCCGGCGTCCGTCGGCTCGACCCGCACCAGCGCCTCGACCAGTCGCTCCGCCCGCTCCCGGGGCGCCAGCCCCTCGCAGGCCGCGGCCAGTTCCGCCAGCGCGGCCATCCGCTGCGCGGCCTGGTCGTCGAAGAGCGCCAGCAGCAGTTCCTCCTTGCTGCCGAAGTTCGAGTAGAAGGCGCCTCGGGTGTAGCCGGCGGCGGCGCAGATGTCCTCGATGCTCGTCCGGGCGACGCCCACGGAGAGGAACAGCTCGCTCGCCGCGGCGAGCAGCCGGGCCCGGGTGTGGACGCGGCGTCGGGGTGGTCGGGGAGCGGTGTCGGCGGGGGGCGGGTTCACAGGGGCACGATACATGGTGTATTCAGTACGAGTCGTATTCAATACGAGACGTACTGAAACGAGGGGTCGCCACCGTGAGCCGCCTGCTGATCACCAACGCCCACCTGCTCCACCCCGAGGACGGAACCCGCACCGACCTCGGCTGGCTGGAGGCCGCCGACGGCCGGATCGCCGCCACCGGCACCGGCCGGCCGCCCACCGCCACCGAGGACGTCCGGGTTCTCGACGCGGCCGGCGGCACCGTCCTGCCCGGCCTGATCGACGCCCACGTCCACCTGCTGGTCACCTCGCTCGACTTCCACGACCTCGCGAACTGGACCCCCGGCTACGCCACCGTGCGCGCCCTCGCCGAGGCCGAGCGCATGCTGCGCCGCGGCTTCACCACCGTCCGCGACGTCGGCGGCGCCGACCACGGGATGGCCCGCGCGCTGGCCGAGGGCCTGGTGCCCGGCCCGCGACTGCTGCACGGCGGCAAGGCGCTGTCCCAGACCGGAGGCCACGGCGACCTGCGCCCGCTCGGCGAGGACGCCCTGCCCTGCTGCGAGTCCCGCCCGCACTTCGGCCGGATCGCCGACGGCGTGGACGCGGTGCGGGCCGCCGCCCGGGACGAGTTCCGCAAGGGCGCCCGCCACCTCAAGGTGCTGGTCTCCGGAGGCGTCGCCTCCCCGCACGACGAGATCGGCGCCGTCCAGTACAGCGAGGAGGAGATCCGCGCGGCCGTGGAGGAGGCCGACAACCACAACCGCTACGTCACCGTGCACGCCTACCACCCGCGCGCCATCGACCGCGCCCTGCGGGCCGGGGTGCGCTGCGTCGAGCACGGCAACCTGCTGGACGACGGCACGATCGCCCTGCTGCTGGAGAAGGAGGCCTTCCTGGTGCCCACCCTGGTCGCCTACGAGCAGACCGCCAGGCTCGGAGCCGCCTCCGGTCTGCCGCCCGCCTCCCTCGAGAAGCTCACCGAGGTCCGCGACCGGGGCCTGGAGGCGCTGGAGCGCGCCCACCGCGCGGGCGTCGACCTCGTCTACGGCAGCGACCTGCTCGGCCCGCTGCACCCGGCCCAGCTGGAGGAGTTCACCCTGCGCGCCCAGGTCCAGCCGGTCGCGGACGTGCTGCGCTCGGCGACCACCACGGCGGCCCGGCTGCTCGGCATGGCGGGGGAGATCGGCACCCTCGCCCCGGGCGCCCACGCCGACCTGCTGGTGCTCGATGGCGACCCGCTGGCCGACCTCACCGTGCTCACCCGGTCCGACCTCCACCCGAAGCGGGTCGTCAAGGCGGGCGTCCCGGTCTGACGGTCCCGCGGTACGCGAAACGGCGGGCGGGCGCCCGGGGAAACCCCGAACGCCCGCCCGCCGCAACGGAATCGCGTGGTGCCTGCCTGCTCCGGCGCTTCGCGAGGCTGTGCCTACTTGGTCCCGCGCTTCGCGAGGCTGTGCCTACTTGGTCCCGCGCTTCGCGAGGCTGTGCCTTACTTGCTCCCGCGCTTCGCGAGGCTGTGCCTACTTGCTCCCGCGCTTCGCGAGGAAGGCCTCGACCTCGGCCTTGATCTCCGGCGTGTCCAGCCCGCGCACCGTCATCGTGGTGCGGCGGCGCAGCACGTCGTCCGCGGTGTACGCCCACTCGTTGTCCGCCGCGTACGCGACCTGGGCCCAGACGTCCGGACCGTCCTCGTGGATCGGCCGGCCGAGCTCCGGGTTCTCGTCGATCATGCGGGCGATGTCGAAGGACAGGGTGCCGTAGTGGCTGGCGAGGTGCTTGGCGACCAGCGGCTCCATCCGCGAGCCCGGCTCGCGGTCGATCAGCAGGCGGTGCGCCACCGCGTTCGGCGCGCCGACGCCCGGCAGCGGGACGGTCGGGGCGATCGGGGACATGTCCTCGCCGAGGCTGGTGCCGGGCACGTGGGCCAGCTTCTCCAGCACCGCGCGGCCGATGTGCCGGTAGGTGGTCCACTTGCCGCCGGAGACGGACAGCATCCCGCCGCGGCCCTCGGTGACGACCGTCTCGCGCTTGGCGGCGGCGGTGTCGCCCGGGCCGCCGGGCAGCACGCGCAGGCCGGCGAAGGAGTAGGTGATCAGGTCGCGGTCGAGGTGCTCGTCGCGGATCGCGTGCGCGGCCTCGCCCATGATCTGGTCGATGTCCGCCTCGGTGGCCCGGACGTCCTTCGGGTCGCCGGTGTACTCCTCGTCGGTGGTGCCGAGCAGGACGTGGTCCTCCCACGGGATGGCGAAGGAGACGCGGTACTTGTCGATCGGGATGGTCAGCGCGGCGCGCCACGGCGAGCGGCGCTTGACGACCACGTGCGCGCCCTTGGAGAGGCGGATCGACGGCGCGGCGCCGGCGTCCTCCATCTTGCGCAGGTGGTCCACCCACGGGCCGGTGGCGTTCAGCACCAGGCGGGCGTCGATGCCGAACTCGCTGCCGTCCAGGCGGTCGCGCAGGTCGGCGCCGGTGACCCGGCCGCCGGTGAAGCGCAGCCCGGTGACCTCGGCGTGGTTGAGCACCACGGCGCCGGCGTCGACGGCGGCGCGCACGGTCATCACGGCGACGCGCGAGTCGTTCATCTGGTGGTCGCCGTAGACGGCCACCGAGCGCAGGCCCTCGGTGCGCAGCGCGGGCACCTGCTGGGCGGCGTGGGCGGCGGTGGAGACCCGGCCCATGCCGTCGCGGAAGGCGGACAGCGCCGAGTACAGGAAGACGCCGGCGCCGAGCTTGGCCGCGCCGTGCGGGCCGCCCTTGTAGACCGGCACGAAGAAGGTGAGCGGGTTGACGAGGTGCGGGGCCACGTCGGTGGAGAGCGCGCGGCGCTCCTTGTGGTTCTCCGCGACCAGCTTGACCGCGCCGGTCTGCAGGTAGCGCAGACCGCCGTGGACGAGCTTGGAGGAGGCGCTGGAGGTGGCACCGGCGAAGTCGCCGGCGTCGACCATGGCGACCTTCAGGCCGGCCTGGGACGCGGTCCAGGCGACGGCCGTGCCGAGGATGCCGCCCCCGATCACCAGCAGGTCGTAGGTGGCCTTGCCGAGCAGTTCGCGGGTCTCGGCACGGGAGGCGGTGTGGCCGGCGGTGCGCTCGGCACCCAGGGTCGGGATGGTTGCCATGGTGGTTGTGTACGGCGCTCGGGTCGAGCGGCGCCGTTACTCCTCTCGGGTGCGGTGCGGCCCCTGCTGGAGAGGCCGGTCGGCCCGGTGCGGCGGGCCGGTGAAACACGGTGACGCCCGTTGCCGGAACAGCGGGCGGCCGGCCGGGGCACGAGGCCCCGGCCGGCTGGTCGGTCAGTTGTTCTCTTCCTCTTCCACCCAGCCCATGGTGCGCTCCACGGCCTTGAGCCACTTCTTGTACTCACGCTCCCGGGTGGCCTCGTCCATGCGCGGGGTCCACTCGGCGGCGCGGTGCCAGTTGGCCCGCAGGGTGTCGAGGTCGTTCCAGAAGCCGACGGCGAGTCCGGCCGCGTAGGCGGCGCCGAGGGCGGTGGTCTCGGCCACGTACGGGCGCTCGACCGGGGCGTCCAGGACGTCGGCGATGTTCTGCATGAGCAGGTTGTTGCTGGTCATGCCGCCGTCGACCTTGAGGGCGGTGAGCTCGACCCCGGAGTCCTTCTGCATGGCGTCGACGACCTCGCGGGTCTGCCAGGCGGTGGCCTCCAGGACGGCCCGGGCCAGGTGGCCCTTGGTGACGTACCGGGTCAGACCGGCGATCACACCGCGGGCGTCGGAGCGCCAGTACGGGGCGAACAGGCCGGAGAAGGCCGGGACGAAGTAGGCGCCGCCGTTGTCCTCGACGGTGTTGGCGAGGGTCTCGATCTCGGCGGCGGTGGAGATGATGCCGAGCTGGTCGCGCAGCCACTGGACGAGCGAGCCGGTGACGGCGATGGAGCCTTCCAGGGCGTACACCGGGGCCTGGTCGCCGATCCGGTAGCCGACGGTGGTCAGCAGGCCGTGGTACGAGTTGACGATCTTCTCGCCGGTGTTCAGCAGCAGGAAGGTGCCGGTGCCGTAGGTGGACTTGGCCTCGCCCTCGTCGAAGCAGGTCTGGCCGAACAGCGCGGCCTGCTGGTCGCCGAGCGCGGAGGCGACCGGGACGCCGGCCAGGTCGCCGACGGCCTCGCCGTACACCTCGGCGGAGGAGCGGATCTCCGGCAGGACGGACATCGGGACGTCCATCGACTCGGCGATCTTGTCGTCCCACTGCAGGGTGTGCAGGTTCATCAGCATGGTGCGGCTGGCGTTGGTGACGTCCGTGACGTGCTTGCCGCCGTTGACACCGCCGGTGAGGTTCCAGATCACCCAGGTGTCCATGGTGCCGAACAGGATGTCGCCGGCCTCGGCGCGCTCGCGCAGGCCCTCGACGTTGTCCAGCAGCCAGCGGATCTTCGGGCCGGCGAAGTAGCTGGCCAGGGGGAGGCCGGTCTCGCGGCGGAAGCGGTCCTGGCCGACGTTGCGGCCCAGCTCGCGGCAGAGCCCCTCGGTGCGGGTGTCCTGCCACACCAGCGCGTTGTGCACGGGCTCGCCGGTGTTCTTGTCCCACAGGACGGTGGTCTCGCGCTGGTTGGTGATGCCGATCGCGCGGATGTCGTCCTTGGTCAGGCCGGCCTTCTCCAGCGCGCCGCGGACGACCGACTGCACCCGGGTCCAGATCTCGGCGGCGTCGTGCTCGACGTAGCCGGGCTGGGGGAAGATCTGCCGGTGCTCCTGCTGGTCGACGGCGACGATCCGGCCGTCGGCGCCGAAGATGATGCAGCGGCTGGAGGTGGTGCCCTGGTCGATCGCGGCGATGTAGTTACCGGTGGAGGTCATGGGGAGGGTCCTCGGCTCGGGTTCGGGGGTGACGGGGTGGGTGGGCCTGACGCGTTCGCTCGGTCAGTCCCCGTGTGCGGCGGGGTCGAACCCGTCCTAGAAGATGGCGTTGTACACGCCGCCGGCCGCGAGGCCGCCCAGGATCGGGCCGACGACCGGGATCCAGGCGTACGACCAGTCGGAGCTGCCCTTGTTCGGGATCGGCAGCAGGGTGTGGGCGATGCGGGGGCCGAGGTCACGGGCCGGGTTGATCGCGTAGCCGGTCGGGCCGCCCAGCGAGAGGCCGATGCCGACGACGGTGAAGGCGACCATCAGGGTGCCGGTGCCGGACTGGGAGAGGCCGGAGTTGGTGCCGATGGTGAGGATCGCGAAGCAGAGCACGAACGTGCCGATGACCTCGGTGATCACGTTCTGGATCGGGTTCCGGATCTCCGGGCCGGTCGAGAAGATGCCGAGGGTCGGCTCCTTGTTCTCGTTGAACTGGCCCAGGTAGGTGGCCCAGACCAGCACGGCGCCGATGATCGCGCCGAGCAGCTGGGAGCCCAGGTAGAGCGGCACCTGGCTCCACTCGCCGCTCTTGACCGCGAGCGCGATGGTGACGGCGGGGTTGAGGTGGGCACCGGACTTCGGAGCCGACATGTAGGCGGCGATGAGGACCGCGAAGCCCCAGCCGAAGGTGATCGCCAGCCAGCCGGCGTTGAGGGCCTTCGACTTCTTGAGGGTCACGGCGGCGCAGACGCCACCGCCGAGAAGTATCAGGGCGGCGGTGCCGAGGGTTTCGCCGACGAAGACGTCGCCGTTGGAGAACGCGGACACAAAGACTCCCTTGTCCATATGGCCCGGAGGGTGGTGGGGGCAGGCGATCGGTCGATCGTCGTGCGGGTGAGCTCACTGTGGGAGTGATCTCTCCGGCCACTGTTCGACAATGTCGACCGTCATGCGGAAGCTTCCTCCCCAGGTCGGCCCCACGTCAAGGCGGGGTTACGGAGCTGTGACCCTCACCTTGACCGGTCCGTCGACGTTACCGAGCGGAGCGCGTCGAAACAGGACAAAACGCCAGAGGCGCGGACAGGCCTCCCGCCCGTCCGCGCCTCAGCGTGACGAATCGGCGGCTCTCGGCGAGCCGCCCGTGGATGTGCTCGGAAGGGCGGTCGGAACCGCCTCGCTCAGGACCGCCGTGCCCAGGACCGCCGCCGCCCGGAGTCGCCGCGCTCAGAACCGCCCGGCGCCCAGGTCGCGGGAGATCGCCCGCGCCGCGCTGCGCACCGAGGCCACCAGCGAGGGCTTCACGAAGCCGTCCTCGCAGACCCGCTCGACCGCCCCGCTGATGCACACCGCGCCCACCGGGTTGCGCCGCCGGTCCTGGATCAGCGCGCCGATCGAGGCCACGCCCTCCCAGGTCTCCTCGATCGAGTCCGCCCAGCCGCGCTCCCGGATCAGCGCGCACTCGGCGTCCACGTCGGCGGCCTCGGTCAGCGTCCGCACGGTGTACGACTCGTACGGGCTGTCGCCCAACTCCCCGCGCGCGACCGGGTCGTAGGCCACCAGCACCTTGCCCAGCGCGGTGCTGTGCAGCGGCTGCATCGAGCCCACCTCCAGCACTTGCCGGGTGTCGTCCGGCCGGAACACGTGGTGCACGATCAGCACGCCCTGCTGGTGCAGCACGCCCAGGTAGACCGTCTCGCCGGCCGCCCGGGCCAGGTCGTCCGCCCACACCAGGGCCCGCGCCCGCAGCTCGTGCACGTCCAGGTAGCTCTGCCCCAGCCGCAGCAGCTCGGCGCCCAGCTGGTACTTGCCGCTCTCCGGGTCCTGCTCGACGAAGCCCTCCTGTTGCAGCGTGCGCAGGATGCCGTGCGCCGTGCCCTTGGCCAGGTCCAGCGCCGTCGCGACCTCGGACAGGCCCAGCCGGCGCTCGCCGCCGGCCAGCAGGCGCATGATCGCGGCGGCCCGGGAAAGCGACTGGATCGGGCCGGGCATGGGAACCTCCGCGCTGACAGGCGGTCGACATTGTCGACCGCGGTGGTGACGGGACGAGTCTGCCAGGCCGCGCTGGCTCCGTGCACCTTCCCCCCGGGTAACCCACCCTCGGCCCCGCCGACCTGCGGCCCGACCCGCCTGCCGGCCCGCCGTGCGGCCCGCCGCACACGCGCGGTGCCGGGCCGGCCCACAC
>NZ_JBEZUT010000379.1:0-7760 GCF_040636595.1 Kitasatospora sp. NPDC036755 | reverse complement strand
CATGCCGGTGCGGCCGCCCTTGAGCCGCATGGTGATGCTCTGCTCGCGCGGGGGCCGAGCGCGGCCGCCCCCGCGCAGGGCAACGCGGCCAGCGCGGCGGCGGTCAGCGCGGCCCGGGCGGCGGCCCGGCCGGACGGCGGCTCCTCCCGGCCGGGCGCCGGCGGGCGGCGGGGCACCCTGGCGTACAGCTCCTCGGCCAGCGCGAACAGGTCGGCGTGCCGGCAGCGGGCGGCGGCGTCCGGGCCGAGCCCGGCCTCCTCCAGTCCGGCGGCGATCTCCAGCGGGTCGACGGCGCGCTCGCACAGCTCCCGGTGCTCCGCCATCACCTCGCGCACCGGGTCCGCGCCGGGCATCAGCGGGCCTCCGCGAGCTCGGCCGGCCGCCGCCCGGCCGGCTCGCGCACGCCGCCGGCCAGCCAGTACTCGGCGGGGCGGGCGAAGGGGCGCGGCGCCGGCCCGCCCCCGCCGCCACCGGGAAAGGCCGGGTACTGCGAGACCAGTTCGAGGTAGATGTCCCGGAAGGCGTCGATCACCGGCTCCACGCCGAAGCGTTCCTGCGCGCGCAGCCGCCCGGCCAGTCCGAGCCGGCCGCGCCGCTCCTCGTCGCGCAGCAGCGCCAGGCAGGCGCCGGCCAGGGCGCGCGGGTCGCGGGCGGGCACCAGCAGCCCGGCCGGCCCGACCACCTCGCGGGCCACCCCGACATCGGTGGAGACCACCGCCCGGCCGCTGAGCAGCGCGTCCACGAGCAGCCGGGGGCTGCGCTGGGAGAGCCCCGGGAAGACCGCCACCGTGCCCGACTCCCAGGCCGCTGCGAGCGATTCGGGCCGCCCGGCGAAGTCCACCGCCGGGGCCACGGCCAATCGCTCGGCCACCGCCGCGCAGGCCGCCCGGTGGCCGGGCGCCGCCTCCTCGCCGTACACCAGCAGCCGGGCGCCGGGCAGTTCGGCGCGGACCCGGGCGAAGGCGTGCAGGGCGAGCCGCAGGTCCCGGCCCGGCTCCAGCGCGCCCACCCACACCAGGGTCGGCGCCGCGGGCTCCGGCCCGGCGGCCGGGCGGACCACCGCCGGCGTGCCCTCGTGCACCACCCGGGTCCGGGCCGGATCGGCGCCGCAGCGGCGCTGCCACTGCTGGTCGTGGGCACTGCCGGGGGTGAGTATCGCGGCCTGCCGGTAGGTCTCCTCGGTGAGCGCGCGGAAGAAGGACAGCAGCAGGGCGCGCGCCGGCCACCGGTCCGGCGCCCCGCCGTGGCCGAGGTACCGCTCGCGCAGGTGCGGGCCGTGTTCGGTGACCACGAACGGCACCCCGTGCAGCTGCCGGGCCACCAGGGCGGGCAGCGCGGCCGGTCCGCCGCCGACCACGTGGCACAGGTCGGCCGCGCCGAGGCCGCCGGGGCCGGTGCCGTACCAGGGCGCGGACAGCGGGCGCAGGCACCGCTCCAGCCCGTCCGCCGCGGCCAGCACGTCGCACACCAGCGGCCGCCCGGCCGGGGTGTCCGCGCCGGGCAGCCGCCAGGTCCGTTCCAGCACCCGGCGGGCGTGCGAGGAGGAGAGGAAGGCGGGCAGCGCGCCCTCCTCCCGGGCGAGCGCCGCCAGCCGGTACAGCCCGGGCCCGAAGCCGGCCCGCTCCCCGGGCAGCACCAGTGCCCGCAGCAGGTGTTCGTACGCCCCGGCGTACCCGCGTCTGCGCAGCGCGCCGGGGCGCCGTCCGGCACGGACCAGGCTGTCCGGGCCGTCCGGGCCGGTGAGCGGGTACCGCTCGAAGTCGTGTTCCGGCAGGCCCTCGGCCAGCCGGTCGCACCAGTCTCCGGTACCACGCTGGGGATGCGGCCGGGCACCCTCGGTGAGCAGGGCAACGCGCACGGGAGACCTCCAGGGCAGAGCGGATTCGCTGGGCGGGATCGCGGACGGATCGACGGGTTTCCGGGCGGCCCGGACGGTCGCCCGGGGCGCTCCCCGCACGGCGGCGGGGACGGTCGGGGCCGGGGGACCGGCCGGGCCCGGGGCGCCGCGGTGCCTCGGTGCGGCCCACCGGCGGCCCGGTCGCGGACGCGCCGCGTTCCGTTCCCCCGGGCACCCGCCCGCTCCGGCGGTCGGGCCCGACCCGCCGGGACTCCTCGGCCGCGGCCGCCCCGGTTCCTCCGGCGGCCGCGACTCCCCCACACCTGTTCGGTCCGACAGCAGAAAGGTAGGACCGGCCCCCGCCGATCCATCGGTCACATGCCTGCCTGCCACCTGATCGAGTGAACCGCAGTGACCTCGACCCGAACGGGACCGTTACCGGGCGGTATGCGCGGCCGCCCGCGCGACCGGCCGAGGCCGCGCGCTCAGCGGGCGGTGCGCGCTCAGCGGGCGGTGCGCGCTCAGCGGGCGGTGTGCGCGATCAGCTCCCGCACCGCGCGGGCGACCTCCTCGGGGTGCTCCATCATCGCCACGTGCCCGGACTCCGGCAGCACCAGCAGCCGGGCGTCCGCGAACGCCGCGCAGGCGCGGCGGGCCGAGCGGTAGGCGACCAGCTTGTCGCGCAGCCCGTACACCAGCAGCACCGGCGCCGCGACCCGCTCGGCCTGCCGCCACAGCGCCTGGTCGCCGCGCTCGGTGTACGCCGAGACGATGCCGCGGGCCGAGCCGACCAGCGCCTGCATCGCGTGCGGCACCTCCAGCCGGCGCCGGTACTCGGCCACCGCCTGGGCCCGGGCCTGCGGGCTCAGGCCCTCCGGGTCTCCGTAGACCAGCCGCAGCAGGTCGGCGGTGGCCGCCTCGGCGTCGCGGCCGCCCGCGGACAGCCGGCGCAGCACCGCGGGCACCCCGGGCACCGCGAGCAGGCCGGTCGGCCAGGCGGAGCGCTGCGGGGGCAGCTCGGGCAGCGCCGGGGAGACGAGGGTGAGGCTGCGCACCAGGTCGGGGCGCAGGGCCGCCAGGCGGACGGAGACCGCGCCGCCCAGCGAGTTGCCGAACAGGTGGACCGGGCCCCGGCCGGAGGCCTCCAGGTAGCCGATCACCGCGCGGACGTGGCCGGAGACGGTGAGGTTGCCGTCGGTCGGCGGGTGGGAGCGGCCGAAGCCGGGCAGGTCCACGGCCTCGCCGTCGATCTGCCCGGAGAGCCGCTCCATCAGGGCCTCCCAGTTGGCGGCCGAGCCGCCCAGGCCGTGCACGAAGAGCCCGGGCTCACGAACGTCGGCGTCGCCGTCTGCGGCGCCGTCGGCGGCGGGGCGGTGCACCGCGAGCACCGCGCCGGGGACCTCGACCGTACGTACCTGCTGCTCAGCGCTGCTCATGGTGGACGATGGTAGTGAGCCCCGCCCCGGGAGCACCGGGGCGGTCCGGCCGTCGGCCGCCTCCGTCCCGGCACTGCCGAGGCCGAGGTCAGCGCCGTATTGTGGGCTCCTGACAACAGGCCGATCGTCTTTTCTCGCCTTCGCCGAACGCGGGCGCGGTTACCGAAAAGTAGAATCGGCCATCTCGCCAGCCGCGAACAGACCCCGAAGTGAGGAGCGCCGTGACGGCCATCCAGGAGGCGCAGGAGCGCCCGCGCGGTGCCCGCCTGCCGCGAAGCGCCCGCCGTGAACAGCTGCTCGGTGCCGCCCAGGAGGTGTTCGTCGCGCAGGGCTACCACTCGGCCGCCATGGACGACATCGCCGACCGCGCCGGGGTGAGCAAGCCGGTGCTCTACCAGCACTTCCCCGGGAAGCTGGAGCTCTACCTGGCCCTGCTGGACAAGCACTGCGACGCCCTGGTCGAGTCGACCCGCGAGGCGCTGTCGGCGACGACCGACAACAAGCAGCGGGTGGCCAACACGATGGAGGCGTACTTCAACTACGTCTCCAGCGAGTCCGGCGCCTTCCGGCTGGTCTTCGAGTCGGACCTGACCAACGAGCCGGCCGTGCGCGAGCGGGTCGAGCGGGCCTCCGAGGCTAGCGCCACACTGGTCAGCAAGGTCATCCAGGAGGACACCGACCTGCCCGAGGCGGAGTCCAAGCTGCTCGCCGCCGGGGTCTGCGGCCTGGCCCAGATCACCGCCCGGTACTGGCTCTCCCAGGGCCTGGAGATCCCCCGCGACGAGGCGGTCCGGCTGGTCGCCAGCCTGTCCTGGCGCGGCCTGAAGGGCTTCCCGATGCACGCGGGCGAGCCGGGCGCCGAGGGCACCGCCCACCAGGGCTGATCCACCGTCCTTCGCCGGGCCGGGGATCCGGTGCTCTATGGTGAAGCCGTACGGCGCGGTCGCCGCGAACGCTTGTCCCAGGCGGTCCGGTGCCCGTGCGTGGAGGCTGCAACCCCGGAGGGACGGAAGCCGTGGAGGTCAAGATCGGCGTGCAGAACGCGCCGCGCGAGATCGTGGTCGAGAGCTCGCAGACTGCCGATGAGGTCCAGAGCGCGGTCGCGAAGGCGCTGGAGGGCCCGGAGAAGATCTTCGCGCTGTCCGACGAGCACGGCCGTCGCATCATCGTCCCGGCCGAGCGCCTGGCGTACGTGGAGATCGGCGAGCCGGCCGCCCGCAAGGTCGGCTTCGGCACCGCCTGAGGCGTCGCCGCACAGGATCGTCCGGTGCCCCGTTCCCGTGAGGGAGCGGGGCACCGTCGTGTGTACGGCCTCGTGCGCGCGGCCCGGGTGTGTACGGCCCGGCGGGGCGGGGTACGGCGAGGGTGCGGCGCCGGTGCCGCACGCCCGTTCCCCCGGGAGGCAGCCTTGCTGGTCGAGTCGATCGCCTTCGCCCTCGTCGGCCTGGTCACGGGCGCCGCCGCCCTGCTGGCTCTGCCCGGGTACTTCCGGGCCGCCCCGGCCCTGACACTCGGCACCGCGCTGGCGGCGGCCCTGGTCGGCGGGCTGGTCGCGCACTTCAGCGTGGACGGGCGCCAGCCGGCGGTGTCCGTCGCGGCCGCCGCGGTGGCCGCGGGCGTGCTCACCTCGCTGCTGGCCCGGCCGGACCTCGCCGCCGGGCGCGCCCCGGCGCACCGGCACCACCCGCACCGGCACGGCACCCACCGCGCGGCACGGCGGCACCGGGCGGCCTGAGCCCCGGGGAGCGCCCCGGGCCGGAAGGGTCAGCCGGGACGGTCAGCCGGGACGGTCAGGAGGCGAGGCCGAGAACGGCCATCCGCCGGGTGTGCGCCTCGGTGATCCGGTTGAACATCTTGCCGACCTCGACCAGGTCGAAGCCCTGTACCCGGACGCCGCCGACCAGCAGGTTGGACAGCGCGTCGCGCTCGGCGACCACCCGCTGGGCCTGGCTGAGCGCCTCGCCCATCAGCCGCCGGCCCCACAGGGCGAGCCGGCCGCCGGCCCGCGGGTCGGCCTCGATCGCCTGGCGGACCTTGTCGACCGCGAACTGGGCGTGGCCGGTGTCGGACATCACGCTCAGCACCAGGTCGCGGGTGTCGTCGTCCAGCCGGACGGCCACCTCGCGGTAGAAGTCGGTCGCGATGGCGTCGCCGACGTAGGCCTTGACCAGGCCCTCCAGCCAGTCCGAGGGCGCCGTCATCCGGTGGAACAGCTCCAGCGGCTCGACGAACGGCCGCATCGCCTCCTGCGGGTCGGCGCCGATCTCGGCGAGCCGGTCGTGCAGCCGCTGGTAGTGCTGGAACTCCGCGGAGGCCATCCGGGCCAGCGCCGCCTTGTCGGCGAGGTCGGGCGCCAGCTTGGCGTCCTCGGCGAGCCGCTCGAAGGCGCTCAGCTCGCCGTACGCGAGCGCGCCGAGCAGGTCCAGCACCGCCGCCCGGTAGCCGGGGTCGGCCGAGCACGCGGCCCAGTCCCCGATCGAGCCGGCCGCCGCGTCCTGCGTCTCACCACTGGTGTCCATGACCCGCAACCTTAGTCCCGCCCCGCCGCCTGCCGCCCGGGCGCGCCCCGGTGACCGGCCGGACCGCGCGCCCCGGTGGCAGTTGCCGGGGGCAATGTCAGACGCGTCACGTGTTCGAGTCGTCGCCTGACTGTATGGTGGTACGGAGCCCGTCGTGTTCGCATGGAGTCACCGCCGTCTCGGTGCCCCGCGCGAACCCTCCGTGGCGGCGCCGTCCAACCGGACGTGTCCGCACCGAAGGCACGGGTACTCACGTACGCGGATGCCCGGTCGGAGAGCCGATCGGCTCCGACCATGGCTTGGACTTCAAGCCTTGGCACCGCATCAGTGGCCGAGCGAGGGCCGCCGAGACCACGCCCCGAGGCGGAGGTCCCGCGCAGGTCCCTCACGGGAATCCTCCCCGACGCCGCCGGCGACGCGCCCCGTACCAGGGCAGCGCGCACCGGCCGGCCGCAGGGACCGGCGCGGTTGTGCGTCCGCGCAGCTGTCATCAGGGCCGCCAGGCCCGTACGCAGCCGCGCGGCTGCCCGCCCGCCGCTCGCTCTCGGCCCCTCCGAAAACGGAAGAGGCAGCACCCTGTCCACCACCGCTGAACCCATCAAGACGACGTTCCGGGAACTGGGGATCCTCCCGGAGACCGCCGAGGCCCTCGAGTCCGTCGGCATCGTCCACCCCTTCCCCATCCAGGAGATGACCCTCCCGGTCGCGCTGACCGGCCACGACGTCATCGGCCAGGCCAAGACCGGCACCGGCAAGACCCTCGGCTTCGGCCTCCCGCTGATCGAGCGGGTCGTCGTGCGCGCCGACGTGGACGCCGGCCGGGCCACCGACGAGCAGCTCACCGACTTCCCGCAGGCGCTGATCGTCGTCCCGACCCGCGAGCTGTGCACCCAGGTCACCAACGACCTCCAGACCGCCGGCAAGGTGCGCAACGTGCGCGTCCTCGCCGTCTACGGCGGCCGGGCGTACGAGCCGCAGGTGGAGGCGCTCACCAAGGGCGTCGACATCGTGGTCGGCACCCCGGGCCGTCTGCTGGACCTCGCCGGGCAGAAGAAGCTGAACCTGTCCAGGGTCCGCTCGCTGGTCCTGGACGAGGCCGACGAGATGCTCGACCTGGGCTTCCTGCCCGACGTCGAGAAGATCATCACCATGCTGCCGGCCAAGCGGCAGACCCTGCTGTTCTCGGCCACCATGCCGGGCCAGGTCATCAGCCTCGCCCGCCGGTACATGAGCCAGCCGACCCACATCCGGGCCACCGCCCCGGACGACACCGGCACGACCGTCGCCAACATCGAGCAGCACATCTTCCGTGCGCACTCGCTCGACAAGGTCGAGATGGTCTCGCGCATCCTGCAGGCCGACGGCCGCGGGCTGGCGATGATCTTCTGCCGCACCAAGCGCACCGCCGCCGACGTCTCCGACCAGCTGACCCAGCGCGGCTTCGCGGCCGGCGCGGTCCACGGCGACCTCGGCCAGGGCGCCCGCGAGCAGGCCCTGCGGGCCTTCCGCAACGGCAAGGTCGACGTGCTGGTCTGCACCGACGTGGCGGCCCGCGGCATCGACGTCGAGGGCGTCACCCACGTCATCAACTACCAGTGCCCCGAGGACGAGAAGACCTACCTCCACCGGATCGGCCGCACCGGCCGGGCCGGCGCCTCCGGCACCGCCGTCACCCTGGTCGACTGGGACGACATCCCGCGCTGGCAGCTGATCAACAAGGCGCTGGACCTGTCGTTCAACGACCCGGAGGAGACCTACTCCACCTCGGCGCACCTGTACGAGCTGCTGAAGATCGCGCCGGGCACCAAGGGCATCCTGCCGCGCTCGGAGCGCACTCGCGCCGGGCTCAACGCGGAGGAGGTCGAGGACCTCGGCGAGACCGGTGGACGCGGTGCCCGCCCGGGCCGCGGCGGTCGCGGTGCGCGCGGCGGCCAGGGCGGCCAGGGCGGCTCCGGCCGTCCGGGCGCC
>NZ_JBEZUT010000378.1:0-7780 GCF_040636595.1 Kitasatospora sp. NPDC036755 | reverse complement strand
TCCCCTGACGTGCCCGGGCACGATCCGGTCTTCGTGCTCGCACCCGCCGTCCTCATGCGCCCTGGGGTTGAGGCAGGTGTACCTGCGGTACGGGCGAACCGGCCAGCGGCAGGTCCACGAGGGCTCGCGCCGGCCGGTCGAGGCGGCCGCGTCCTTCTCCGCCGCCGCCCGGGACGGCCGGTGCCGGGTGTGCACGTTGACGATCCGCACCGTCCCGTCGTCCGGGATGCCCGCCCGCCGGTCACGCTTCTGACCGACCCGGGCACGCGGGATGCTGGCCGTCTCCGTCAGCTGCCCGCTTCCGGTCTGCGCCATCAGCTGCCAGGCGGTGTACACCACCTGGGCCCAGCGCAGCGTGCTGTCCTCCGGGGTGTCCCCGAAGGGCGTCCCGTAGGCCAGGACCACCTCGTTGTCCCACGACACCGGCCCGGTGATCCGCCGGTCGGTGGCGAGCATCCCGGCCGTGACCTTCGTGCCGTCCGGCCCGACGCTGACCAGCAGGTCCGGCGGGAGCACGTCGTACGGCGACCCCGCGTCCGCGTAGAAGGTGAGCCACACGCCCCGCATCGCGCCGAAGGCCAGCATCTGTCCCTCCGCGGACTGGTTCAACCACCGGACCGAGCCCGGCCGGCCGTCGACCAGGACGTCGTCGGGCGTCCAGGTCGACCACGACACCGCGACGATCGGGGAGGTCAGTGACAGGTCCGGGCCCGGGATCTCGAACCCGGTGCCCGCCAGGGCGTCCCCGACGGACACCGCATAGCCCCCGATCGGCTGCTGGAAGACCATGAACCCGGCCGGGCTCGGCAGCCGGCTCTCCCGGACCGGCTCGGTCGGCGGGGTCTCGGCGGCCGCCAGGGCGAGGCTCACCATGTCGTCGGTCGCGTAGTACAGCTGGGCCCGCTCCAGGCGCTGCACCTCCAGGCGGGCGAGGAGCTGGGCCCCGATCGCCCCGGGCGAGTACGTCGTCCCCGCCACCGGCACCGTGGGGATCATCGTCGCCTTGCCCGCGTTGATCGCGCTGCTGAGCGTCTGCAGCGAGATCGCCGAGCCCGTGAACTCCGCCAGGTCCGCCCGCCAGTCCGGCAGTTGGCCCGGCTCCGGCGCCGACCACGCCGGGAGCTGGCGCAGATCGGTGATCCTCACCGGCCCCGCCCTCCCCAGCCGGCGTCGGCGGGCTGGACGTCGAGGACGACGCGCAGCCCCCCGGCGCGGTGGTTGAGGCGGGTCGGCTCGGACACCAGCAGCGTCTCGGCGTCCCGCAGGACCGGCAGCAGGAGCTCCAGGACCCGCTCGCCGAGCTCCCGGTCGTCCGTCATCAGGCGAAGCTGGGCCATCAGCGGGCCACCTCCTCGACGGCGGCCGGCGCGTCGCCGGACGGCTGCACGGGCAGCACCGCGGCCGGGCGGCCCGCCACCTCCGAGAGCCGGTCGAAGACCGCCAGAGCGTCGCCCACCGCCCGGTGCGGGCCGTTCAGCTTCTGCCAGCGGTAGCCGCCGTACTCGGAGGGCTCCCCGTACCAGTCGCTGCACGAGACCATCACGTCCTCCCAGGCCTCCGTGGACAGCCAGGCGTCCGCGCTGGCCGCCGGGTCCGGGTGGCCCAGCCGCCGGTAGTACCCGACGAGTTCGCCCCGCAGCACTCGCCGGTCGAACGCGACGAGGTTCCAGCCCACGATCCGGCGCGTCCCGTAGCTCCAGCCGCCGCCGGCGCGCGGCCGCCTCAGGGTGAGCACGCGCGTCAGGTCGGCCATCAGCTGGTCGAAGGTCGGCACGCCGGGCGCCGTCACCATCGCGTCCGTGATCCCGTGGTGGCGGGTGGCCTCCGCCGGGATCGGGACGCCCGGGTTCACCAGGGTGCTCAGCAGCACCCGCCGGTCCGTGGTGACCACGCCGATCTCCACGATCCGCGCGTCGTCCCCGAGCCCGGTGGTCTCCAGGTCGAGCGCCACCACCTCCGGGTCATCCAGGATCCCCGCCGCCCAGTGCGCCAGCAGTGCGACCTCTCGCTCCCGCTTCATCCGCTCCTCCATCCGCCGCTTCTCCATCCGCTCCCACACCAAGCGGTGCCGCTCGGCCCGCTCCGTCTCCTGCCGCTCGGCGCACGGCGGGCACGCCCGCGGCGCCCGCCAGGCCGTCGGGTTGGCCCGGCGCCAGGCCAGCGCCGCCTTCTTCGTCCCCAACCGCGTCCCGCACCCGGCCGAGCACACCGTCACCGAGACCACCCAGGCCGCCAGCGCCTCCCGGTCCCGCCGCGCCTGCGCCGTCCGGCAGGCCGGGCACAGCCGGCGCTTCGACCAGCCCACGCTCACCACCGGGTACGGCCGCGGCCGCACCTGCCCGCAGCCCGAGCAGGTCCGCGCCCGCAGCCGGCGCGCCGCGGCCTCCGCCCTCTCCCGGCACCGCTCGCACTGGCCCCCGCGCACCGGCTCCGTCCCCACCACCCCGCACCCCGGGCAGGTGCGGGCCCGCTCCTGCCGGAGCTTGATCCGCCCCGGCAGCGGCCGCATCCGCACCGCCGCTCCCGGGTCGTACAGCGCCCGCTCCTCCCGCCCTCGCGACCTGCCGGTGTGGAAGTGCGTGACGACGTACGCGAGGGGGAGCTGGCCCGGCGCCAGGTTGAGCCGGGCCCCGCGCAGCTGCGTCACCGTGCGCAGGTAGGCCGGCGCCCGCCCGGAGTCGTACACCGGCACGCCGCCCTCCAGCCGCAGCGGCTCACCCCGCGGGGCCCGGCCGCAATCGGCCGGAGTTTCGAATTCAGACACCGGGGTTCCTCCTTTCTCGGGGACCAATCGAAGCCTATCAAGAAATAGCGTGAAATGCGGCGGAATGCAAGTCTCCAGCGAAATCGAATCGGCGCGCGAAATGGAATTCCGCGCGCCGATTCAACAACCGAGGTCGGTTGTTATGTCCGGCTATCGGGCCGTCTCCGGCCATGAACAACCGAGGTCGGTTCACTCGTCTTCCGACTCCTCTTGCTCCGGCCGGCCGTACCGGTCGAGGGCCTGCCGGATGATCCGGCCGGGGGAGTGGATCAGCTCGGCCAGGCGGCGGCGCTCGGCGGTGCCGAGGTTCGGTCCGTACTGGCTGAGCGCCGCCGCGCTGACGCGCCACGACGCGGTCCGCAGCTCTTTGACCAGCTCGGACGGCAGGAGGTAGTTCCGTTCCACCAGCCGCACCTCCGGGGCCGGCCCGGGCCAGCGGCCGGAGAGCTTCATCTCGCACTCCTCCTCCGTCGTGAGCGGCTCCCAGGGGCCGGCCAGGTCCGGCTCGGCCAGGCGCCGACGTACGGCCGAGGCCACCACCGCGTCCAGCGGGGGCCAGGTGTCCGGACGGACCAGGGCCAGCTGCACCCGGGCCGCCCGGGGGCCAATTCCTTCCCGTTCCAGTTCTTTCAGGTATTCCGCCTGTTCGATCTTGTGGCGCTTTTTCCGCAGGTTGAATCGGCCTGCCTGCTGGGGTGTGATGCTCACGGTGATCTGTACGGAGGTCATGTTTTCCAATCTACCGAGGTCGGTTGTTTGCCCGGCTTGCGCCGCGCCGCGCGTTCGCTCAGCCGGCGGAGTCGGGCCGCAGGCCGAGGGGGCGTCGGCCGCTGGTCGGGCGGACCGGGGCGGCGGGCGGGGGCACCAGGCCCTCCCAGGGGTCCGGCCGGTCCGTGCGGACGGCCGGCTCCGCGGCGGCCGGGGTCTCCACCGGCTGCTCGGCCGGGAGCTGGAGGGGTCGGCGGTGGTTCTGAGGAGTCGTCACCCGACCAGTCTGCCGTACGGCGGACCCGTGCCGTACCCGAAGGAGCGGCCCGGGCGCGGGTCAGGACATGCCTCCGGCGGGCCAACCCAACCAAGAGGACCCGGGCGCCCTGCCGGGCCTGACCCGCCGTTGGTGGTGGGGCTGGGTGGGGGTGGCCCGGTGCGGTCCCCTCGGCAGACGCCCTCCGCACCCTGGCACACCCCGGCGGAGGACCAGGGCGACCTGTCCGGGAATTTCCGCCGGCCGCCGCCCGAGGGGCGACGACCACCGGAAATTCCCTCCCAGGCCGGGCGCCCGGCGGCGCCCGGACCCTGGCCCCCCACCAGGGCGCGCCCCCACCGTGAGGCCGCCCGCCGAGGGGACCACCCCGAACCAGGCAGGAGGACTGCGGCAGGCGCCGCCAGGGGCCCGGCCACCCGCAACCCGGCAGCCACAGCCCCGAAAACGTTTCATTTCATTTCGTCACACGCGATGAAATGAGTTGACGAAATGCAATGCAATGAAATACAATTGAGTCATCGTCAGGCGGCCGGGGGCGACCCGGCCGGCGCTCCATCAGCAGTGAGGAGAGGAACCATGACCAGTACCCAGCAGGCCGAGGCCGCCCCGGAGGCCCCCGCCGCCGGCGACGCCCAGTGGACCGCCGCCCTGACCGCCGTCACGGCCCAGGTCAGCGGCACGGACGCGAAGAGCGCCGCTCTGCTGACCGGCCTCGGGCTGCCCCTCGCCGTCCTGACGGCCGCCGTCCAGGGCCGGGAGCTGAGCACCCCGGTCACCGTGCTGGTCGGGCTCGGCGGCGGTGCCCTGGTCGTCGCCCTGCTGCTGGTCCTGTTGGCGGTCCGGCCGGTGCTCCCGCCGGGCCGCAGCGCGCGCGGATCGTTCCTGTACTGGGCGGAGTGCACGCCGGCCCAGCTGGCCGCCGACGTCGCCGCCGCCTCGACCTGCGACCACCGGGTGACGCGGGTTCAGGACCTGTCCCGGCTCGCCCTGCGCAAGCACAGGCTGGTCCGGGCCGCGGTCCACGTCACGATCGCCGGTCTCCTCCTGCTCGGCGCCGCCCTGGTCGCCGGGCTGGTCTGACCGGCCGCCCACCCCGATACGAGAGGATCACCCCCATGACCACCCCAGACACCCCGCCCGCCGAGCCGACCGACCAGGCCCCCACCTGCCGCTACCCCGGCTGCACCAACGCGCCCGCGGCGGCGGAGGAGGGCAAGGCCGGCGCCAAGCCCAAGTACTGCTCCAACCCGGACCACAACGCGATGAGCGCGTGGCGGGCGAAGAACCCGAAGACGCCGAAGGCCGGCACCCGGGCCGCCGAGCGCGAGGACCTGAAGGACCGTCCGGTGGCGCAGGCCCAGGCGGCCGTGACGGACCTCCGGGGCGAGGTCATCGCCGCCGTGACCGGGGCGCTGGAGCGGTTCGAGGAGCTGGTGGGCGAACTGCGGACGATGGCTGACCCCGAGGCCGCCGCCGCCCAGGCCGTCACCGTCACCACCGACGCGGACGCCCGGGTCGCCGAGGCCATGAAGAGCGCCGCCGACGAGCGGGCGCGGCGGCTCGGCATCGAGCAGCAGAACCGCACGCTGCAGGACGCCATGGCGGAGGCCGCCGACGCCGCCGAGACCGCGATGACCACGCTGGAGACCCGCACCGCCGAGCACGCCCAGGCCCGCGAGGAACTCCTGGCCGACACCCAGCGCCGGATCAAGGCCACCGAGGACGAGGCCGGCCGCCAGGTGACCGCCGCCCGGGTCGAGGCGCGGGACAAGATTGCCGCGGTCCGCACCGAGCTGGAGGAGTTCAAGACCTCCACCGAGCAGGTCCGGCAGCAGGAGCGGGCTGAAGCGGAGCGGGTCGCCGCGGAGCAGGCCCGCGTCGTCGCCAAGGCCCAGGAGGACGTGAAGACCGCCAAAGCCCGCGCGGAGAAGGCCGAGGAGCAGGCCCGCGCGGCCAAGGAGGAGACGAAGCGGATCGCCGCGGCCGCCGCCGAGAAGGTGACGGAGGCCCAGCTGGCCGCCGCCACCGCCAAGGGGAAGGCGGAGGCTCAGGAGGAGACGATCTCCGCCCTGAAGACCGCCGCGGCCGCCGCCGAGACCGCCCGCCAGAACGCGGTCGACACCGCCCGCCGACAGGAGGACCGTGCCACCGCCCTGCAGGGCCAGGTCGACCGGCTCCAGGGGCTCCACGGGGCGCTGGAGAAGCTGACCGAGGAGCAGGCCTCCCGGATCGGCGACCTGGAACGCGAGCTGGCCGCCGCCACCGCCAAGGACAAGGGCAAGACCGGCCGCTGACCGGTGGGCCGTCAACGTCGAGACGAGAGGATCACCCGATGAACGTGAAGTCGTTGCAGCTCAAGCCCCTGACCCCGTGGGAGGACATCACCCCCGGCTGGAGCAAGGCCAGCCTCATCCAGTGCGCGGGCAACCGGCTGAAGCGGGTCATGTACGGGACCGAGGTCGGCCTGGTCCCGGACGCCGCGTTCACCGCGGACTGCGCGGCCGCCGACGTCCGGCTGGACGCGCTGCGGGCCGCCGACCCCGACGACGCCGGCACCGCCTACGCGGGCATGACGTTCTCCGCCGTCGCCCCCACCGGCCGGACGGACGAGGAGCGCGCCCGCGCCGAGTACTACCTGTGCCACGAGTTGCTGGAGTACGCGCACCGGCACGGGCTCTGGTACGGCGAGCACCCGGCGCTGGACCCCGGGCTGAGGGGCCGCTACCAGGAGTCGGGGGGCAGCGTCGAACCCATCTTCGCCGCGCTCCGTGCGCGGGGCGCCGAGATCCGGGCCAAGTGGGAAGCCGAGGAGGCCGCGAAGTGAGCTACCTCCAGGACGACCCCGGGTTCAGCCCGGAGGACTCCATCCCGGCCGAGGAGATCGAGCGCCGGGACCAGATTCTGCACGAGCAGGCGTACCAGGATCTGCTCGGCTGGCACGAGGAGGGCGAGTTCACCGACCAGGAGCTGGCCGCCGAGGTGGCCGCGCTGGACGCATACGGCGCCGAGCGCGGGTACCCCCGGCCGGACTGGCTGGACACCCCGGCCGCCGAGCCGGAGTCGTGGGACCTCACGCCGCCCGCCCCCGAGAGCCCCGGCGTGACGGTCGACCAGCTCGGCACCGCGGTGGACGCCGCCGTGGGCGCGGCCGAGGCCGGGCCGCCCGCCATCGCCGCGGCGGTCGAGATGCCGGCGCCGTCGCAGAGCATCGCCCTGGACGTCCCCGAGATCGGCGGGCTCGGGATCGGCTACCAGTAGGAGGAGCGCGGGGTCGCCCGGTTCACCCCGGGCGGCCCCCGCTAAGCCAACGACGAGATGAGGAGAGCCGAGTGCTGTTGGAGATCGTGGCCGCCGCGGTGGGAGCCGGTGCCGGCGCTGTTGTCGTCCGGCCGTTCCGCCGCGCCCGCCGACTCGCCGACCTCCAGGCCCGCGCCGAGCGGGGCCAGGAGCACCGCCGCCGGGTGCTCCAGTCGGCGGCGGACATGGCCATCACCCACACCCCGGCTGGGCCGGACGGCCACCGGCACGTCACCGTGGCCCACGTCCAGGCGCTCGCCGCCGAGCACTTCGCCGTCCGCGCCGGCACCGAGGAGGCCGCGGCCGCGCTCGCCGCCCAGCTGCACCACCGAGGGTGGCTCGGCATCAGGACTGATCTCCTGGACCCCAGCTGAGACGCCGTTGCGGAAAATTTGATCTCCAGACCATCACAAATCGGGACGTTCCCGCGCCTGCTGGTCACACAAGTGCGTGTCATCACCAGCACGGACCGTAGGAGTTGTGAAATGCTGCCCGATGGCTTAAACCGATCGATTCTGGAGATCGCCTAGACGCCGCCAGGCACGCAGAAGCGCCCCACCGGGATTGCCGTCCCGTGAGGCGCACACCACGTCAACTACATACCTGTTGTCAGACCCTCCAGCCCCGCCCGCAGTCGCGAAACTCGCCGGGGTTGAAGGTCCAGGACGACACACCCTTTTAAGCGTTCATCCGGGAGACGACTATAGCCGTCAGCTCACCGGTCTGCACAGCAC
>NZ_JBEZUT010000377.1:0-7854 GCF_040636595.1 Kitasatospora sp. NPDC036755 | reverse complement strand
GGCCGGCGCCGGGCTGCTGCCACGGTGCGCCGGGGGCCGGAGCGGCCGGCGGCCGGTCGTAGCCGGGCTGCTGCGGCGCGTACTGCTGCGGCTGCTGCTGCGGGGGCTCCTCGGCGGCGAGGGTGCGGCTGCGCACCCGGTACAGCCCGGTGTCCAGGTCGTCGGCCTTCTCCAGGTTCACCTGGAGCGGCCCCATGAACGTGTACCGCTGGGCCTCCGCGTACTCGCGGACCATGCCGGACAGCTCGGTGCCGAGCTGCCCGGAGTAGGGGCTGAGCCGCTCGTAGTCGTGCGGGCTCAGCTCGACGATGAAGTCGTTCGGCACGACGGTGCGGTCGCGGTTCCAGATGCTCGCGTTGTTGTCGCACTCGCGCTGCAGCGCTCCGGCGATCTCCACGGGCTGGACCTCGGACTTGAACACCTTGGCGAAGGTGCCGTTGACGAGACCCTCGAGCCGCTGCTCGAACTTCTTCAGCACTCCCATGGGGCACCCCCTTCCAGGGTTCGTTCGCCTGCCTGCCGGCCGGATCCCGCCCGGGACCCGGTCGCGCCTCCTACTTGCGGTACTTCCGTACTGATCGTATCCACGCCGGGCCCTTCCGTACGGTTCCCGGACCGTGTGGTGCCCGGGGGTGGGCTCGGACACACAGGGTGACGCATTTCGGGTACGGCACGCCAGGTGTGCTCGTGGGAACGGGCTCCCGGCAGTCGTACGGACGTTCGTCGGGCATCGGTTCGGATGCCGTGGGCCTCCCCGGACAACGGATTCGGAGCAGCCCCCCAGGTCGTGCTAATGTTTTCCACGTCGGAAGGGCCGCCCGAAAGGGAGGCCGGACCAAGGAAACGCGAAGTACCGATGGTACCGAGCGGTTCGGAGGACCGGTCGGCAGAGAAGACAACACCCATGCGCGGGTGGCGGAATAGGCAGACGCGCTGGATTCAGGTTCCAGTGCCCGAAAGGGCGTGGGGGTTCAACTCCCCCCTCGCGCACAGCGAAGCCCCGCAGATCTACGGATCTGCGGGGCTTTCTTGTCGTTCCCCCCAGGCCCGGATCCGGCCACCGATCCGGGTGGCGGGGCCGGTCAGCCGTGACCGGCCGGGAGTTCGGCGCGGACCTCGAAGCCGCCGTCCGGGGTCGGCCCGGCACTGAGGGTGCCGCCCAGCAGCTGGGCGCGCTCGCGCAGGCCGACCAGGCCGTGGCCGCCGCCCGGCAGGGTCTCGGACGGGTGCGCCGGCGGTGCCTCGTTGCGGACCTCGACCCGCAGCCGGCGGCCCTTCGCCCGGACCCGCACGTGCACCGCCGCCTCCGGCGCGTACTTGGTGATGTTGGTGAGCGCCTCCTGGACGGTGCGGTAGGCGGCCCGCTCGACCGCCTCCGGCCACGGGCGGTCGCCGGGCACCAGCTCGGCGTCGGCGCTCAGACCGCTCTCCTCGATCAGCCGGGGCAGGTCGGCCAGCCGGGGCTGCGGGGCGAGCGGGGCGTCCGGCAGCCCGCCGGTGCCGCGCAGCACCCCCACCATCTGGCGCAGCTCCTCCAGGGTCCGCACGGACAGCTCGCGGATGGTGCGGGCGGCGGTCACCGCGGCCGGGTCGGTGCTGCTCACCTGGAGGGCCCCGGCCTGGATGCTGATCAGGCTGACCTGGTGCGAGACCACGTCGTGCATCTCCCGGGCCAGCCGGCCGCGCTCGCTGATCAGCACCCGCTCGGCCAGCAGCCGGCTCTCCCGCTCCTGGCCGCGGGTCAGCTCGTCCAGGCGGGCGGCCAGTTCCCGCCGGGTGCGGGCGAGCAGGCCGGTGGCGGCCGGGCCGGCCGCCAGCATCACGGCCTGGATGGCGTCCAGCGCGGTGGCGCGGCTGAGGTCGAGGACGCCGTCGGGCAGCGGCCAGTGGAAGAACTCGACCAGGGCGAACAGGATGCCGCAGGGCACCACGATCCGGGGGCGGGGCCGCTCGGCGGCCACCGAGTAGACGGCCGTGATCGGGGCCAGCCAGATCTCGTCCACCCAGCTGCCCGGCATGGTGAGCAGCAGTGCCGTCACCGGGAAGCGGCGGCGCAGGAACAGCGCGAGGGCGGCCAGCGTGGACAGCGCCACCTGCCACCAGGCGGCCTCCCGGGCCACCAGGGCGGCGTCCAGCAGGGAGTACAGGACGGGCAGCAGCAGCATCGGCCAGGTGGCGGTGCACCAGGCCGGCAGCCGTCCGGACGGCAGGTGGTCTGCGGCGGTCATGCCCCGTCGCCGGGCTTGGGCCGGACCAGCCCGGCCCGGTGGGCCAGGACGGCGGCCTGGACCCGGTTGGCGGCGCCGAGCTTGCCGAGGATCGCGCTGATGTGGTCCTTGACGGTGCCGGTGCCGAGGAAGAGCCGGTCGGCGATCTCGGCGTTGGACAGGCCCTCGCCGAGCAGCGCGAGCACGTCGAGCTCGCGGCCGGTGAGGGTGCGGGCGAGCGCGGTGGCCTCGGCGTCCGGGCCGCCGCCGTCCACGTAGCCGCCGATCACGGTGCGGGTGACGGTCGGGGAGAGGATGTTGCCGCCGGCCGCGAGCACCCGGACGGCGTGCACCAGCTGCTCGGGCGCGGTGTCCTTGAGCAGGAAGCCGGTCGCGCCGGCCCGCAGCGCGGTGCCGATGTACTCGTCGGTGTCGAAGGTGGTGAGCATCGCCACGGCTGGCGGGTCGGGCAGGGCCCGCAGGCGGCGCAGCACCGAGATGCCGTCGAGGTCGGGCATCCGGATGTCGAGCAGCACCACGTGCGGGCGCAGTCGCTGGACGTGTTCCTCGGCCTGCCCGCCGGAGCAGTCGCCGACCACCTCCAGGTCGCCGGCGGAGCCGACGATCAGGCCCAGGCCGGAGCGGACCAGGATCTCGTCGTCGACGATCAGCACGCGGGTGGTGGTGATGGTGCCTCCTCGGTTCGGGCGGCCGGGTGGGGCGGTCCGCGTGGGTCGTTTCGAGAGTAGGGGCTGCGGGGGCGGGGTGCCGAACGTCCGGGGGGTGGTCACCCCCGCCGTTCGGCGGGGGTGGGAATCCGCTACCCGGTTCACGCGATTCTCAGCTTCGGTGGGGAAACATGGAGTTGGCTGACCTTTTCCCCGGCCGCTTCTCCGATCGGGCGGTCGGCCGGGTGAGGTCGCCGGTCAGTCCGTCGGGCAGAGCGGGCGCCCGGCGCCGGGCCGTTCGCGGATGCGCCCCACCATCTGATCGTTTGGAATTGAGCTGTGTCGTCCACTGTGAAGTCGGAGCCGTCCGCCACGTCCGAAGGGCCCCGGCCCGCGGGCGTGCCCGACCGCTGGCGCCACCGGGCCGCCGCGGCCTCCGTCTGGTACCTGCGGCTGATCGCGCTGCTGAACGTGGCGACGGTGCTGCTGGTGCCCTTCCGCGACCAGGTCTACGAGCACAACGAGGGTGAGTACTTCACCCCGTACCTGATGACCGCCGGCCTGGCCAGCGCGGTGCTGTCGGTGTTCCTCGCGATCGCGATGCGGCGGCGCAAGCGCGCCGCGTGGATCTTCAACACGGCGCTCGGCGGGATGTTCGCGCTGCTCTACGTGGCGGCCATGCTGGTGCCGTCCGAGCGCTTCGACGCCCACCCGCTCAACTACGTCTCCACCGTCCTGACCTGCCTGTTCGTGCTGGCACTGCTGGTCGGGCGGAAGGAGTTCACGTCCAAGGGCGACAGCTCCAACCCGAAGACGGCGGCGGCCACCTTCGTCGGCGGGCTGGCCTTCGGCGGCGGGGTCGGCGCGCTGCTCGTCTGGCTGACCAACGAGCTGCCCGGCGCCGGCTTCTGGGACCTGTTCCGGTACTCCGTCGGCCGGATGATCACGATCACCCCGTCCGAGCACCTGCGCTCGGTGATCGCCGCGCCGACCTGGGTGAACGCCGCGATCAACGCGATGGGCGCGGTGCTCTTCCTGCTGGTGCTGTACGTGGCCTTCCGCAGCCCGCGCGGCAAGGAGCTGCTGACCGCCGAGGACGAGGCCAGGCTGCGCGGCCTGCTGGACAAGCAGGGCGAGCGGGATTCGCTCGGCTACTTCGCGCTGCGCCGGGACAAGGCGGTGATCTTCTCCCCCAGCGGCAAGGCCGCGGTCACCTACCGGGTGATCGGCGGCGTCTCGCTCGCCTCGGGAGACCCGATCGGCGACCCGGAGGCCTGGCCGGGCGCGATCGACGCCTGGCTGGCCGAGGCCCGCGAGCACGCCTGGGCCCCGGCCGTGATGGGCGCCTCCGAGGAGGCCGGGGTGATCTACGCCCGGCACGGGCTGGACGCGCTGGAGCTGGGCGACGAGGCGATCGTCGAACTGGACGAGTTCTCGCTGGACGGCCGCGCGATGCGGGTGGTCCGGCAGGCCTACAACCGGGTCAAGCGGGCCGGGTACACGGTGCGCATCCGCCGCCACGAGGCCATCTCGGAGACGGAGATGGCCGAGCTGGTGGCCAAGGCCGACGAGTGGCGCGACGGGGCGACCGAGCGCGGCTTCTCGATGGCGCTCGGCCGGCTCGGCGACCCGGGCGACGGCCGCTGCGTGATGCTGGAATGCCACGACGGCGACGGCGAGCTCAAGGCGCTGCTGAGCTTCGTGCCGTGGGGCCCGGACGGGCTCTCGCTGGACCTGATGCGCCGGGCCCGGGACACCGAGAACGGCCTGATGGAATTCATGGTCATCGAGCTGCTGCAGCGCGCCGACGAGGTCGGGCTGAAGCGGGTGTCGCTGAACTTCGCGATGTTCCGCTCGGTTTTCGAGCGCGGATCGCGCCTCGGCGCCGGCCCGGTGCTGCGGCTGTGGCGTTCGGTCCTGGGATTCTTCTCGCGGTGGTGGCAGATCGAGTCGCTGTACCGCGCCAACGCCAAGTACCGGCCGATCTGGGAACCGCGTTACCTGCTCTTCGAGAAGAGCAGCGAGATTCCGCGGATCGGCATCGCGAGCGCGCGCGCCGAGGGATTCATCGTCGCGCCGAGCCTGCCCGCCCTGTTCCGCCGCCGGCACGCCCGGGCCGCCGTGGTGGCGCCCAGGGTCCCGGTGGCGGCCCGGGACGGGAAGGGGTAGCCCTCCGTCGGGGGGCGGAGGGGACCGGTCGGCCGAAATGGGGGGCCGATGGGGGTACTGCCTCCCTCCAGAGGATGACGTGACTCCCCATCCATGCCGATGTGGCTCTGTTAACCGGCTTCTAATGTGGGAGTAGCAGAGAGTTCGGGGATTCGGAGAAACGGTTGTGATTCACAGGACCCACGCGGGGGGCGTGCGAAAGGGGCCGCTGGCAACCGCCAGATCGGTCGCTGTCGCCGAGTGGGGGACGTTGTACGCGATGGTCCGGGACGCGGTGGTGCGCAAGAAGCTCGCGGCCGTTCCGCTGGCCACGGTGGCGACGTTTCTGATCCTGCTGTTCAGCATCGTCCAGCACCTGCCGGGCGGCGAGCGTTTCGTCAACAACATCGGGGTGGTGCGGGCGGCGCTGCCGCTGGAGGTCTCGCTGCTGCGGACCCCGCTCTCCCTGTACGTGCCGGCGCTGGACCTTCCGGTCTGGGGGGCGCTGGCCCAGGTGTTCGTGGTCTTCGCGATCGCCGAGATCGTGCTCGGCCGGCGGATGACCCTGCTGGTCGCCTACACCTGCACCCTGGCGGGCACGCTGTTCGCCCGGGTCGGCGTGGCGGTCGGGCCGCACCACGTGTTCGGCTTCCCGAAGTGGGTCGCCTACGTGCGGGACACCGGGCCCTCGGCCGCGGTGGTGGCACTGGCGATCTGCATCGCGTTCCGCTGCCGGGCCCGGATCACCGGCGGCCTGGTGGTGGCGGTGATGATCGGCGAGGCGATCGTGCTGCCGAACCTGGCGGGTCTGGAGCACGTGGTCGCGGTGATCACCGCGCTGCTGATCGCCGTCTCGGTCGAGGTCTTCGGGGACTTCTGGCCGCGGGTGCTGGCCGGCGTCGGTGCCGCGACCTCGGTGGCCGCGGCCGCCTCGCGGGAGGTCGCGGTCGAGGCCCGGCGGCGCCGCTCGGCGGGGGCCGCCATCCCCTGACGTCCGTGCCGGCCGGGCCGCGTACGGGTGTCCGTGCGCGGCCCGTGCGCGTTCGGGGCCGTCAGGAGTGCGGGAACGGGAGCTCGAACCAGACGACCTTGCCCACCGCCTTGCGGGCGGTGCCCCAGCGTTCGGCGAGCTTGGTGACCAGGGTCAGGCCGCGGCCCGTCTCGCCGAGCTGCTCAGCCGGCTCCAGCGAGGGCAGGTTGTGGTTGTCGTCGCTGACCTCGACCAGCAGCTTGTCCACCCGGATCAGCTGGAGCTTCACGGTGTCCCGGGCGACCCGGACGGCGTTCGTCACCAGCTCGCTGACCAGCAGCTCGGTGGTGTCGCTGAGCGCCTCCAGATGCCAGCCGGCCAACTGCTCGCGGACCAGTGAGCGGGCCCGGCCGACCTCGCGGTGGTCCACGGTGAGGTCCCAGGTGGCCACCTCGGACGGGGCGACCCCGTCGAAGCGGGCCACCAGCAGGGCGACGTCGTCCTTGCGGTCGTCCGAGTGCAGCCGCCGCAGCACCACGTCGCAGGCCTGCTCGGGGCTCTGCCGGGGGTCGATCAGGTTGCCGCAGAGCGCGGCCAGACCGGCTCCTATGTCCCCGCCCCGGACCTCGACCAGGCCGTCGGTGCAGAGCACCAGCATCGAGCCGTCCGAGACGTCGATGGTCTTGGCGACGAACGGCACCCCGCCGACGCCGATCGGCGCGCCGGCCGGGATCTCCAGCAGCTCGCCGGTGCCGTCGGGGTGCACCAGGACGGGCGGGACGTGGCCCGCGCTGGCCAGCTCGCAGGTCCGGTTGATCGGGTCGTAGACCGCGTACAGGCAGGTCGCGAGGTGGTCGTCGCCGAGCTTGTGGGCCAGGTTGTCCAGGTGGCGCAGCAGTTGGCCGGGCGGCAGGTCCAGGGCGGCGAGGGTCTGCATGGCGGTGCGGAAGCGGCCCATCGCGGCCGCCGAGTGCAGACCGTGGCCCATCACGTCGCCGACCACCAGGGCGACCCGGCTGCCGGGCAGCTGGATCGCGTCGAACCAGTCGCCGCCGACCTCGGCCTTCGGGTCCCCGGGCAGGTAGCGGTGGGCGATCTGCACGCCGGGGATCTGCGGCGGGCGGGTCGGGATCATCGAGCGCTGCAGGGTGGTGGCGACCCTGGCCTCGGCGCGGTGCAGGCGGGCGTTGTCCAGCGACAGCGCGGCGCGGACGGCCAGCTCCTTGAGGGTCGCGGCGTCGCTCTCGTCGAAGGGGGCGCGGTCCGGCAGCCGGAGCAGCTTGAGGATGCCCAGCACGGTGCCGCGGGCGGAGAGCGGGACGACCAGCATCGAGCGGCCGGAGACCACCGGGACCAGCCGGGCGCCGCCCAGCGCGATCGCGTAGTCGACCGCGACGTCCGAGCTGACCACCGGGACCAGCACCGGCTGGTTCAGCTGCAGGGCCATCCCGGGCGGGGTGCGGCGGGGCATGCTGACCAGCGAGCCCTCCGAGAGCACGTGGTCCCAGGCGCCGCCGGTCTCGTTGTAGACCAGGGCGACCCGGCGCAGCATGGTGTCGTCGTCCGGGCGGGCGGCCGGCAGCTCGGAGTCCGAGATCAGCCCGTCCACCAGGTCCACGCAGGCGAAGTCGGCGACCCGGGGGACCAGCACCTGGCACAGCTCGTGGGCGGTGAAACCGAGGTCCAGCGTGGTGCCGACCTTGCCGCCGACCTCGTTCAGCAGGGCCAGCTGCTCGCCGGCCTGGCCGTTGGTGAGGAACGGGCCGAAGCCGATGTCCTTCATGAACCTCTCCGGCGGGCCGGTGACGGCACTGCGCGACTTCTACAAGGCTCCGGCCTCGGCGCTGATCGCGGTCCACGA
>NZ_JBEZUT010000376.1:0-7862 GCF_040636595.1 Kitasatospora sp. NPDC036755 | reverse complement strand
CGAGTCGCCGCCCAGGTCGAAGAAGTTGTCGTCGACCCCGAAGTCGTCGCGGCCGGCGCCGGTGCGGGGCTGCTCGTTCGGGCCGGGGCCGTAGGCACCGCCGAAGAGGTCGCCCTGGGTGGTCGCGGGCGGACCGGGGACGGGCCGCGGCGCCGGGCGGGGCGCGGGCTCCTCCGCGTCGCGGTAGGCGGGCGGCTGCTCCTGGTAGCCCTGCCAGCCGGGACCGCCGCCGGGGCCGCCGTACGGGGCCTGGCGCTGCTCGTAGCCGCCGGTGTCGTAGCGCGGGCGCTCGTAGTCCTGCTCGTACTGCCCCTGCTCGTACGGCTGCCCCTGCTCGTAGGAGCGGCCCTGTTCGTACGGCTGCTGGTAGCCCTGGCCGCCGTAGTCGGGGCCGTCCTCCTCGTCCGGGCCCGGGTAGGGCTCGGCGGGGGCCTGGGGGGTGGGTGCGGGGGAGGTCGGCGCCGCGTTGGCGTCGACCATCACGGCGATCCGGACCGGGCGGCTGAGCTCACGGCTGAGGGCCTCGGTCAGCTGCGGCAGCAGCCGGCCCTCCAGCACCTGCTTGGCCCGCTCGTTCGGGGTCGCCAGCAGGGCGGTGTCGTGCATCATCCACATCGGCTGGGTGCGCTGCACCCACTGCTTGTCCATCTCCCCGACATCGGGGTCGCTGACCAGCCGCTCGACGACCCTGGCCCAGACCGGGACGAGGTCGCTGTTGACATCAGCCACTGGTGCACGCTTTCCAAGAACAAACCAGACAAGTTCTGCAACGGTAGTCAGCGAACAGGGCGGGATCAAGTCGTTGTCCACAGGCTGTGGGCAAGGCAGGCGGGAGCGGGCCGGTTTGACCCTCGCGCCCCGTCCCGCGTACCGTAACCAGGTCGAGTTGTCGATGGCCGCTGCCGCATGTCCGCGGGTCCACCCGCTCCATAAGGCGCGCAGCACGGGCGCCGTGGATTGCCTCAGACCCCAGCCGAACTGGGGCGATGGGCCGGATTTCCGATATCAGGGGAGATCACGCGGACGCACGGTGACGGCCAAGCGACCCCCCGTCATCCTACGATTCACCTCAGGAGCCCCCGAGTGAGCAAGCGCACCTTCCAGCCGAACAACCGTCGTCGCGCGAAGACCCACGGCTTCCGGCTGCGTATGCGTACCCGCGCCGGCCGCGCCATCCTGGCCGCCCGCCGTGGCAAGGGCCGCGCCAGCCTGTCCGCCTGATCCGCGCCAGAGTCTGTTGTGCTGCCCTCCGAGAATCGGCTGCGGCGGCGCCAGGACTTCGCGACCGCGGTGAAACGCGGTCGCCGGGCCGGCCGGCCCCTTCTGGTCGTCCATCTCAGCAGAGACGGTGACCCGCAGGGACCGACCGACCGGACCAGCGACTTCCGCCCGCACGTCGCCGAGGGGACTCCTTCGGCGCGTGCGGGTTTCGTCGTGAGCAAGGCCGTTGGCCCGGCGGTCGTGCGCAACCTGGTCAAGCGCCGGTTGCGCCACCTCGTTCGTGATCGTCTCTTCAGGCTGCCCGCCGGTAGCCTGATAGTGGTGCGTGCGCTGCCCCAGGCCGCGACCGCCTCGTACCAGGACCTCGAACGTGACCTGGACGCGGCACTGAAGCGGTTGCTGAGGACGGAGCCCGCCGCCACGGCGCCGACGGGAGCAGGGCGATGAAGTACCTGCTGATGGGTCTGATCAGGGTCTACCAGTGGACCATCAGCCCACTGCTCGGTCCGGTCTGCCGCTATTACCCCTCCTGCTCGCACTACGGCTACGAGGCCGTGCGGGTGCACGGGGCGGTCAAGGGCGGCGGCCTGACCGTCTGGCGCATCCTGCGCTGCAACCCCTGGTCGCCTGGCGGGGTGGACCACGTTCCGCCGCGCAAGCACCCGGTGTGGCACCGCCGGCTGCGCGATCTGCTGAGCCCCAAGAGCGGGACCGCCGAGCCGGAGCCGGTGGCGAAGCCCGATGCCCAAGGAGTCTGACCGGTGACCTTCGGTTTTCTGAGTCCCCTCTACACGGCGGTGTCCTGGATCATCGTCCAGTTCCACTCGCTGTACAGTCACGTCTTCAATCCGGACGGTGGCTGGGCCTGGGGTCTGTCCATCGCCTCGATGGTCGTCGTCATCCGGATCTGCCTGATCCCGCTCTTCGTGAAGCAGATCAAGGCGACCCGGGCCATGCAGGCGATCCAGCCGAAGATGAAGGCCATCCAGGAGCGCTACAAGAACGACCGGCAGCGCCAGTCGGAAGAGATGATGAAGCTGTACAAGGAGGCGGGTACCAACCCGTTCTCCAGCTGCCTTCCCATCATCGTCCAGGCGCCCTTCTTCACCGCCCTCTACGGCGTGCTCGCCAAGGTCGCCAAGGGCCAGGACATCGGGGTCATCCACGGTGACCTGCTGGTGAGCGCCGGCAAGGCGCACATCTTCGGCGCCCCGCTGTCCGCGACCTTCGTCGGCAGCGGCGAGACCAGCGTCAAGATCGTCACCGCCGTGATGATCATCCTGATGTCGCTGTCGCAGTTCGTCACCCAGCGCCAGCTGATGACCAAGAACGTCGACCTCACGGTGAAGACGCCGTTCATGCAGCAGCAGAAGATGCTGATGTACGTCTTCCCGATCATGTTCGCCGTGATGGGCATCAACTTCCCCGTCGGTGTCCTGGTCTACTGGCTGACCACCAACGTCTGGTCGATGGGCCAGCAGCTGATCGTCATCCACAACAACCCGACCCCGGGCAGCAAGGCCTTCCAGGAGCGCCAGGAGCGACTGAAGAAGGCCGGCCGGCTGCGTCCGGACGGTACGGAGATCAAGGGCGCGCTCTGGGGCATGCTGCCCCCGTCCAAGGCTGCCGTGAGCGAGGCGGCCAGCGCCGCCGCGGTGGTCGAGGAGTCGGCCCAGGCCGCACGCCGCCAGCAGCCCCGTCGGCAGACCAAGGCGCAGCGCCAGCACGGCGCCACCGGCCAGCCGACCGTCGAACTGGGCAAGGACGCCCCGGCCGAGGAGCCCGCGGACTCCGCCCCGGCGGATTCCGCCCCGGCCGACTCCGCTGCCAAGCCGGCGCCCGCCAAGCAGACCGCGGCCAAGCCCGCCGGTACCAAGCAGGGCACCCGGCAGCAGCCGAAGCGCGGTGGCGGCCAGCGGCCGAAGAAGAAGTCCTGACCGGTCCCGCGCCCGTTGTGACAGCCGCGAAGAGCTTCGTCCCCGGCCCGACAGACGGGCCCATCTCCGAAGGAGTCCATCAGTGACGGAAGGCACCACCTCCGCCGTCGAGGCCGAGGCCGAGGCCGGCGCCGACGAGAGCCTCATCTCCCGCCTGGAGCAGGAGGGCGACATCGCGGCGGACTACCTGGAGGGTCTGCTCGACATCGCGGACCTCGACGGTGACATCGACATGGACGTCGAGGGCGACCGCGCCCTGGTCTCCATCGTCAGTGACGGCAACGACCGCGCGCTGCAGCGCCTGGTCGGCCAGGACGGCGAGGTGCTGGAGGCGCTCCAGGAGCTGACCCGGTTGGCTGTCCACCGGGAGACCGGTGAGCGCAGCCGCCTCATGCTGGACATTGCCGGCTTCCGGGCCCGCAAGCGCGAGGAGCTGGCGGTGCTCGGCGCCAAGGCCGCCGAGCAGGCCAAGAGCAGTGGCGAGCAGGTCAAGCTGCGGCCGATGACTCCCTTCGAGCGCAAGGTCGTCCACGACGCGATCGCCGCGGCCGGCCTGCGCAGCGAGTCCGAGGGCGAAGAGCCCCAGCGGTGCGTGGTCGTGCTGCCGGTCTGAGGCCGACAGGTCGACGACCGGCCGCCGTGGCGGCCGGAGAGCTTCACCGGACGCGACCCCGTCCGCCTCGTGCGGGCGGGGTCGTCGTCCCTTGTGGGATGTTTCACGTGAAACAGTGCGTTGAGCGGGTCGGTGGATCCGGGGATCGGAGAGGTCGAGATGGACACGGAGAACGCGGCTGCCGGCCGGCCGGGGGCGGACGTGGACCCGGCCGCCGAGGGGCGGGCCACCGAGCTGGACCAGCTGGCCGAGGCGCCGGCCGTCGCCCGGGAGGTCTTCGGTGAGCGCTACGACGCCGCGGTCCGCTACACCGAGCTGCTGGCCACCGCAGGGGTGCAGCGCGGGCTGATCGGGCCCCGCGAGGTGCCCCGGCTCTGGGACCGCCACGTGCTGAACTGCGCGGTGCTGGCCGAGCTGCTGCCCTCCGGGACCACCCTGTGCGACGTCGGCTCCGGGGCCGGCCTGCCGGGCATCCCGGTGGCGCTGGCCCGTCCGGACGTCTCGGTGACGCTGCTGGAGCCGCTGCTGCGCCGGACCACCTTCCTGGAGGAGGTCGTCCGGGAGCTGGGGCTGGACAACGTCACGGTGCTGCGCGGCCGTGCCGAGGAGATGGTCGGCAAGCTCGCGGTGGACGTGGTGACCGCCCGGGCGGTGGCACCGCTGGACCGGCTGGCCGGCTGGGGCATGCCGCTGCTGCGCCCGCACGGGCAGATGCTGGCGCTCAAGGGGGACAGCGCCGAGCAGGAGCTGGCCGACTCGCGGGCCGGGCTGGCCAAGCTGGGCGCGGTCGAGTGGAACGTCATCGCGGTCGGCGAGGGCACCCTGGAGACCTCGACCCGGGTGGTCCAGGTGAAGGCGGGGGAGAGCCCCGGCGGGGTCAAGGCAGCCACCCGGCGCGCCAAGGCGGCCCGGGCGGGCCGCGCCGCGACCGTCCGCGGCGGCGAGCGCGGCCGGGGCGGGCGGCGCCGCAGCCGCTGATCCGGCGTGACACCGAACACGTGCCGACCACGGGCGGACGGTCCTCCTGCGAGGGGGGAACGTCCGCCCGTCGTCGTTCAGGTGACGGCCCGGTCGACACCGGGGCACCGGAGTGTCGCAACGTCAGATTTCCGGCATAGCGGGCATGGTGTTTCACGTGAAACGTCGCTCCTTGCTCTCGGGCATCCTCCGCCGTGACCGGGCGGCGACTGTTGCCGCTCCGGTTTCACGTGAAACACTGACCCCCATGCAGGACTCGGAGACCGTCGACCAGATCGATGACACGCCCATCGCACGGGCTGCCCAGGCTGCGGTTCAGGCGATCGGCCGAGCGGGCGAGGGACTGCCCCGGCCCGCCGCCACCCGGGTGATCGTGGTCGCCAACCAGAAGGGTGGGGTGGGCAAGACCACCACCACCGTGAACATGGCCGCCTCGCTCGCCATGCACGGCCTGCGCGTCCTGGTCGTCGACCTCGACCCGCAGGGCAACGCCTCCACGGCGCTCGGCATCGACCACCACGCCGAGGTGCCGTCCATCTACGACGTCCTGGTGGAGGGCAAGCCCCTGGCCGACGTGGTGCAGCCGGTGCACGACGTCGAGGGGCTGTTCTGCGTCCCCGCCACCATCGACCTGGCCGGCGCCGAGATCGAGCTGGTCTCCCTGGTGGCCCGGGAGAGCCGACTGCAGCGCGCCATCGCCGCGTACGAGCAGCCGCTCGACTACATCCTGATCGACTGTCCGCCCTCGCTGGGCCTGCTGACGGTCAACGCCCTGGTCGCCGGCCAGGAGGTGATGATCCCGATCCAGTGCGAGTACTACGCGTTGGAGGGCCTCGGCCAGCTGCTGCGCAACGTCGAGCTGGTGCGTGCGCACCTCAACCCCGCACTGCACGTGTCGACCATCCTGCTCACCATGTACGACGCCCGGACCAGGCTGGCCGCCCAGGTCGCCGAGGAGGTCCGGACCCACTTCCACCAAGAGGTGCTGAGCACGGCGATCCCGCGCTCGGTGCGCATCTCGGAGGCGCCCAGCTACGGGCAGACGGTGCTCACCTACGACCCGGGTTCGACCGGGGCGCTCTCCTACCTGGAGGCCGCCCGCGAGCTCGCGCAGCGTGCGGTGGGCCCGGGCGGTTCGCTGGTGGGTCAGCAGCGGGACGGCCAGCAGGGGCACGGCGCCCCGGTGGCACAGCACGGCACGACGGAGGGTCATCAGTGAGTGCTCGCAGGGTTGGTCTGGGCCGAGGGCTGGAGGCGTTGATCCGCCCCGCCGCGCCGGTGGACGGCGGGGCGGAGGCGAAGCCCGCGGCAGCCGCGCCCGCACCGGCCTCGGTGACGCCGCTGCCCAGCGGCCGCGGCACGGTGGCGGCCCGGGCGGCCGCGGAGAAGCGGGCCGAGCGGGCGCAGCCGGCCGGCGCGTACTTCGCCGAGCTGCCGTTGGACGCGATCACCCCCAACCCCCGCCAGCCGCGCGAGGTCTTCGACGAGGACAAGCTGGCCGAGCTGGTCACCTCCATCAAGGAGGTCGGTCTGCTCCAGCCGATCGTGGTGCGCCAGGTCGGTGCCGACAGCTTCGAGCTGATCATGGGGGAGCGCCGCTGGCGCGCCTCCCGGGAGGCCGGGCTGGAGCGGATCCCGGCGATCGTCCGGGCCACCGAGGACGACAAGCTGCTGCTGGACGCCCTCCTGGAGAACCTGCACCGCGCCGAGCTGAACCCGGTGGAGGAGGCCGCCGCCTACGACCAGCTGCTGCGGGACTTCTCCTGCACCCACGAGGAGCTGGCCGACCGGATCGGCCGCTCGCGCACCCACGTCTCCAACACCCTGCGGCTGATGAAGCTGCCGTCGTCCGTCCAGACCCGGCTGGTGGCCGGGACGCTGATGGCCGGGCACGCCCGGGCGCTGCTCGGACTGTCGGACCCGGAGCAGCAGGAGCGGCTCGCCGCGCGGGTCATCGCCGAGGGCCTCACGGTGCGCAACGTCGAGGAGATCGTCGTCCTGATGCGCTCGGAGGAGCCGGACAAGCCCAAGCGCCAGGCGCCGAAGGCGGGCAAGCTGAACTCCCCGGCCTTCAACGACCTGGCGAGCCGGCTGTCGGACCGCTTCGACACCCGCGTCAAGGTCGAGGTGTCGCAGCGCGGCGGCAGGCTGGGCAAGGGCAAGGTGGTGCTGGAGTTCGGTTCGGTGGAGGACCTGAACCGGATCCTGGACAGCATGGCTCCGGGGGAGGACGGTCTGCGGCTGTCGCAGGGCTGAGCCGGACCGGCCCGCCGAGGGTGACGACCCGATGGGTGCGTGTTCCACGTGGCGTTGTTTCACGTGAAACACGCACCCATCGGCGTTCGTGGGGGAATGCTCGACCGTGAGAGGGAGGAGGAGGTGCGGCCATGGGACGGCGGATCGCTCCGCTGACGCTGGACAACCTCGGGGACCTGCCGACGGGCTGCCGCTCCTGCGTGTTCTGGGAGCTGGACCCGGTCAGTGCGAAGGAAGCGGTGGAGTCGGGCAAGCCGGAGCTGGAGAAGGAGGGGTGGATCTCCACGGTGCTGCTGGAGTGGGGCTCCTGTGGTCGGATCGTCTACGTGGACGACCGGCCCGCCGGGTTCGTGCTGTACGCGCCGCCCGCCTACGTCCCCCGCTCGCAGTCCTTCCCGACCAGCCCGGTCTCGCCGGACGCCGTTCAGCTGATGGTCAGCCGGGTGCTGCCGGGCTACCAGGGGCAGGGGCTCGGCCGGGTGCTGGTGCAGACCGCGGCCAAGGACCTGATCGGGCGCGGGGTGCGGGCGATCGAGGCCTTCGGCTCCTCCGGGCGGGAGCCGACCAGCTGTGTGCTGCCGGCCGACCACCTGCTCGCGGTCGGCTTCAAGACCGTCCGCCCGCACGAGCGCTACCCGCGGCTGCGGCTGGAGGCACGGACCACGCTCTCCTGGCGGGGCGACGTGGAGGGGGCGCTGGAACGGCTGCTGGGCGGTGGGCGCAAGGAGCCGGCGCTGCGGCCGTTCTAGCGCCCGGGCCCCCGGCCCCGAGAACGACGGCGGCGGGGCGCCCCCCCCCGGGGGGCCCCCCCCCCCGGCCGGGCGCGACCCCGAGGGCCCCCCCGCGGACCCAGAAGA
>NZ_JBEZUT010000375.1:0-7880 GCF_040636595.1 Kitasatospora sp. NPDC036755 | reverse complement strand
CTCTGCGGCGGGAGCGCGCGGCTGGCGTAGGGCAGGCCCTCGGGGGCGAGGTAGGCGCCGTACTCGCTGCCGTAGCGGTCGATGTTCTGGTTCGGCCCGGAAGCCGGACCCGGCACCCCCGGGCCCGGCTCCGGGGCCCTGGCGGCCCGGTTCGCCCACCAGCTGGTCGAGGTGCTCACCGGCGCCCGGCCCTCGGGCCAGCTGCTGCGGCACACCAGCCTGGCCGGCTACGGGCAGCTCGCCTCACTGGTGCGGGCCGGCGCGCTGCGTCGCGGCGGCCCCGCCGACCGGCCCCGGCTCGGCCCGGTGCACGACCGCTCGCCCTCACCGGACGCGGTCGAGGCCTGCGTGCGGGTCGACCTCGGCCGGCGGCACCACATGGTGGCCTTCCGGCTGGAACAGCGCGGTGCGGCCGGGCAGTGGCAGTGCACCGCCGTGGAGGCCCGGTGAGCACCCCGCCCCGCCCCCGGCGGCACGGTACGGCGCAGGGCGCCGTCCCGGTCCGGGAACGGCGCCCTGCGTGGCGTCCTGGCTGGTGCCCTGCGGCCGGCTCAGCCCTTGCGGCGGCGGCCCTTGGCCGACTTCGCGGCCTTGCGGCGCTCGGCGCGGGTCAGCCCGTCGCTCTCGTCCTCCGGGGCGAGGTCGTCGAAGTCGCCCTCGATGACACCGCCGCCGACCTCGTCCGAGGGGGCCGTGTAGTGCAGCCGCTGCGGCTTCGGGGCCTCCAGGCCCTTGGCTTTGATCTCCGGGCGGGCGGCGTCCTTCTCCAGCTTGTCGAGCACCACCTGGGCGTCCTCGACCGGGACCTCCTCGACCTGCTGCTCGACCTGGACCTCCAGGTTGAACAGGTAGCCGACGGATTCCTCCTTGATGCCCTCCATCATCGCGGTGAACATGTCGAAGCCCTCGCGCTGGTACTCGACCAGCGGGTCGCGCTGCGCCATGGCCCGCAGGCCGATGCCCTCCTGGAGGTAGTCCATCTCGTAGAGGTGCTCGCGCCAGCGGCGGTCCAGCACCGACAGCACGACCCGGCGCTCCAGCTCGCGCATGATCTCCGCGCCCAGCTGGTCCTCGCGGGCGCCGTACTGCCCCTGGATGTCCTCCTGGATGGACTTGATCAGGAACTCGGGGGTCAGCCCGGCCTGGCCGCCGGCCTCCTCCTCCAGCTCCTCCAGGTCCAGGGTGATCGGGTAGAGCTGCTTGAGCGCGGTCCAGAGCTTGTCGAGGTCCCAGTCGTCCTCGAAGCCCTCGCCGGTGGCCGCCCGGACGTACGCCTCGACGGTGTCGTCCATGAAGTGGCCGACCTGCTCCTGGAGGTCCTCGCCCTCCAGCACCCGGCGGCGCTCGCCGTAGATGACCTCGCGCTGGCGGTTGAGCACCTCGTCGTACTTGAGGACGTTCTTGCGGATCTCGAAGTTCTGCTGCTCGACCTGGGTCTGCGCCGAGGCGATGGCACGGGTGACCATCTTGGACTCGATCGGCACGTCCTCGGGCACGTTGGCCATCGAGAGCACGCGCTCGACCATGCCGGCCTTGAACAGGCGCATCAGGTCGTCGCCCAGCGACAGGTAGAAGCGGGACTCGCCCGGGTCGCCCTGACGGCCGGAGCGGCCGCGCAGCTGGTTGTCGATCCGGCGGGACTCGTGCCGCTCGGTGCCGAGGACGTAGAGGCCGCCGGCCTCCTTGACCTCGTCCTGCTCGATCTTCACCGAGGCCTTGGCCTTCTCCAGCGCGGCCGGGAAGGCGGCCTCGTACTCCTCCGGGGTGTCCGTCGGGGTCAGCCCGCGCTGCGCCAGCTCGGCGGCGGCCAGGTGGTCGGCGTTGCCGCCGAGCATGATGTCGGTGCCGCGGCCGGCCATGTTGGTGGCGACGGTGACGGCGCCCTTGCGGCCGGCCTGGGCGACGATCTGCGCCTCGCGCTCGTGGTGCTTGGCGTTCAGCACCTCGTGCGGGATGCCGCGCTTGCGCAGCTCCTGCGACAGGTACTCGGACTTCTCGACCGACACGGTGCCGACCAGCACCGGCTGGCCCTTCTCGTGCTTCTCGGCGATGTCCTCGACCACGGCGGCGAACTTGGCCGGCTCCGACTTGTAGATCAGGTCGGGCTGGTCGATGCGCAGCGGCGTCTTGTTGGTCGGGATCGGCACCACGCCGAGCTTGTAGATCTGGTGGAACTCGGCGGCCTCGGTGGTGCCGGTACCGGTCATGCCCGAGAGCTTGTCGTACAGGCGGAAGAAGTTCTGCAGGGTGATGGTGGCCAGGGTCTGGTTCTCGTTCTGGACCTCCACCCCCTCCTTGGCCTCGATCGCCTGGTGCATGCCCTCGTTGTAGCGACGGCCGGCCAGGATGCGGCCGGTGTGCTCGTCGACGATCATGACCTCGCCGTTCATCACGACGTAGTCCTTGTCCCGCTTGTACAGCTCCTTCGCCTTGATGGCGTTGTTCAGGAAGCCGACCAGCGGGGTGTTCACCGACTCGTAGAGGTTGTCGATGCCCAGGTAGTCCTCGACCCGGGTGACGCCCTCCTCCAGGATGCCGACGGTGCGCTTCTTCTCGTCGACCTCGTAGTCGCGGTCGATCTTCAGGCGCAACACCAGCTTGGCGAAGTCGGCGTACCACTTGGTCGCCTGGTCGGCCGGGCCGGAGATGATCAGCGGGGTGCGGGCCTCGTCGATCAGGATCGAGTCGACCTCGTCGACGACCGCGAAGAAGTGGCCTCGCTGGACGAGTTCATCCTGCGACCAGGCCATGTTGTCGCGCAGGTAGTCGAAGCCGAACTCGTTGTTCGTGCCGTACGTGATGTCCATCCCGTACTGGCGCTTGCGCTCGGCGGGCGTCATGTTGGCGAGGATCACGCCGACTTCGAGGCCGAGGAAGCGGTGCACCCGGCCCATCCACTCCGAGTCGCGCTCGGCCAGGTAGTCGTTGACCGTGATCAGGTGGACGCCCTTGCCGGTCAGCGCGTTCAGGTACGTGGGCAGGGTGCCGACGAGGGTCTTGCCCTCACCGGTGCGCATCTCGGCGACGTAGCCGTAGTGCAGGGCGGCGCCGCCCATCAGCTGGACGTCGTAGTGACGCTGGCCGAGCACGCGCTTGGCGGCCTCACGGACGGTGGCGAACGCCTCGGGGAGGATGTCGTCCAGGCTCTCGCCGTCGACGAGCCGCTGCTTGTACTCGTCGGTCAGTGCGCGCAGCTCGGCGTCGGTGAGGTTGACGAAGTCCTCTTCGATGGAGTTGACCTGGGCAGCAATCCGCTGCAGCTTGCGAAGGATCTTGCCCTCGCCTGCGCGCAGGATCTTGTCGAAGACGGACACGTGAGCGGGCTCCTTGCCTGTATTGGCACTGGACGACTGCACGGGGGGTCCACCCCACCGCACGGGCCATCGTATGCGAGGAGTCCAACCCCCCGGGAGGTGCGTCAGCACGGTATTCCCGTGTCACCCGAGCGAGCACATGGCCCGATAGCACCGTCCACCGGGACAAAACGGTCGGCGGGGCGCGGAGTTGGCTCCGCGGGCGGCCGGAATATCGAATGCCGGCCCTCCCCCTCCGGCGGAATAATCCGTTCATGGACGAACTTCGCACCGAACACCCCACCCTCACCACCGACCGGCTGGTGCTGCGCGCTCCCCGGGAGTCGGACATCGACGCGGTCTTCGCCGCCTGCCAGGACCCGGAGATCCAGCGCTGGACCGTCGTCCCGTCGCCGTACCGGCGCGAGGACGCGGAGTTCTTCGTGCGCGATCTCGCCGCGGAGGGCCGGCGCACCGGAGCCAACCGGATCTGGTGCGTGTTCGAGCGCGAGTCCGGGGCCCTGGTCGGCTCCCAGGGGCTCGTCCTGCGGCCCGGGGACCCGGGCTGCGCCGAGATCGGCTGGTGGGCCGTGAAGGAGTTCCGCGGCCGCGGCTACACCACCGAGGCCGCGCGCGCCGTCTCCCACCACGGCCTGCGCGAGCTCGGACTGCGCCGCCTGGAGTGGGTGGCCTACGTCGGCAACGAGGGCTCCCGCGCGGTCGCCACGAAGGTCGGCTACCGCTTCGAGGGCACCCTGCGTTCGTACGCCGAGCAGCGCGGCGTCTTCCACGACTCCTGGCTCGCCTCCCTGCTCCCCTCCGACCTGGACTGAGCCCGCGGTCGGCTCCGGGCGCCCGTCCCGGGTCCGCGGCCGACTCCGGGTGCCCCTCCCGACTCCGGGTCCGTGCTCCGGGTCCGCTCCGGCCCCGCGCTGTCGGTGCCCCCGGCTACGCTCGCCGGCATGACCGCCGCTGCCGCCCGCCCCGCCCCCGTCGCCGTCCTCAGCGCGGACGACGCCCGCCGGATCGCCCTGCGCGCCCAGGGCCTGCTGGGCGCTCCGGACCGCCGCGGCGGGGTGCGCGGGGTGCTGCGGCACCTGGGCGCCGTCCAGCTGGACACCATCTCGGTGCTCGCCCGCTCGCACGAACTGGTGCCGTACGCCCGCCTCGGCGCGGTCGGCCGCCCGGCCGTCGAGGCGGCGTACTGGAGCGGCGGCGCGAGCTTCGAGTACTGGTCGCACGCGGCCTGCGTCCTGCCGGTCGAGGAGTGGCCGCTGTTCGCCTTCCGGCGCCGCCGCTACCGCGACCGCGGCCACCTCTGGGGCCACCAGGTCGATCCCGGGACCTACCGCGCCGTGCTCGACAAGCTGCGCGCCGAGGGGCCGTTGACCTCCACCGAGCTCGGCGGCGCCAAGAAGACCTCCGAGTGGTGGGACTGGTCCGACACCAAGATCGCGGTCGAGCGGGCGCTGGCCTTCGGCGACGTGGTCTGCACCGAGCGCCGGAGCTGGAAGCGGGTCTACGCACTGGCCGAACAGGCCATCCCGGACGCCCTGTTCGGCCAGGACCGGTCGGACGAGGAGTGCGTGCGCACCCTGGTCGCCCAGGCCGGCGCCGCCCTCGGCGTGGCCACCCGGGCCGACCTCCTGGACTACCACCGGCTGCGCGCCGAGCAGTTGGACGCGGTGCTCGCCGACAGCGGCCTCGTCCCGGTCGAGGTGGCCGGCTGGGGCCCGGACGGCGCCCCGGCCCCGGCCTGGGCCGACCCGGCCGCCCTCGCCACCGCTCCGCGCGGACGCCACCGCACCACCCTGCTCTCGCCGTTCGACTCGCTGGTCTGGGACCGCCCCCGCACCGAGCGGATCTTCGGCATGACGCACCGGCTGGAGGCCTACACGCCCAAGCACAAGCGGGTGCACGGCTACTTCGCGATGCCGCTGCTGACCGGCGGCCGGCTGGTCGGCCGGGTCGACCCGGCCCGCGAGGGACGCACCCTGGTCGCCCGGCAGGTCTCCCTGGACGGCGGTCCGGGGCGCGGCGGCCGGCACGTCGAGGCGCTGGCGACGGCCCTGCGCGAGGCGGCCGCCTGGGTCGGCTGCGACGAGGTGCGGGTCGGGACGCTGCACGACGAACGGCTGCGCCCGACCCTGGAGAAGCTGCTGGCGGACCACTAAGTCCCGCCCGGCTCACCCTATTTCGAGGATCTTCTCCCGCATCGCGTACACCACGGCCTCCATCCGGGAGTGCAGCTGGAGCTTCTCCAGGATGTTGCGCACGTGGTTCTTCACGGTGTTCTCGCTGATGAACAGCTCCTTGGCGATCTCCCGGTTGTTCATCCCGGTCGCCACCAGCTTGAGCACCTCCAACTCCCGGTCGGTGAGCCGGGGTGCGGGCACCAGGTCCCGGTCGTCGGAGCGGCGCTGGATCATCGACTTGAACTCGGTGAGCAGCTTGGACGCCATCGAGGGGCTGATCTGCGACTGCCCGTCGGCGACCGCGCGGATCGCGGTGGCGACCTCGTCGGTGGAGATCTCCTTGAGCAGGTAGCCGGTGGCCCCCGCCTTGATCGCCTCGTAGAGGTCGGCCTCCTCGTCGCTTATCGTCAGCATGATGATCTTGGTGCTGGGTGCCACGTCCTTGATCGCCGTGCAGGCCTCGATCCCGCTGCGGCGCGGCATCCGGACATCCATGAGGATGATGTCGGGCAGCAGGTCGGCGGCCTTCAGCACGGCCTCTGCGCCGTCCCCCGCCTCCCCGACGACCTTGATGTCCGGCTCCTCCGCGAGGACGATCTCCAGCCCCCTGCGGAACAGTGCGTGGTCGTCCACCACCAACACGCGGATCGGCTCACCCCGGTGCGGCTCGTACGCGGGCTCGTCCTCCGCCCCCAACGGCAGCCCTGGCCCGACCCCGGGCCCCAGCCCGAAGTGATCCCCCATCCGCTCCTCCCCCTTCGCGGGTCGTCGTGCGCCAATCATTCCACGCTCCGACCCCGCCACGGTCACGCTCCGATGCCGATTCCCCCGCATCGGGTGACCCCTCCGTCCGGCACGCGGTGCCGTTCGAACCGCGCCGCCCCCGAACGCCGTTGGGACCTCCCGCACCCCGAACGCCGGTGACCCCGGCGGCCACGGCCGCCGGGGTCACCCCTCCGTCACTGCCCGGACGGTCAGTCCTCGTCGGACCCACCGATCGCGCCGCCCGCCCCGCCGCCCGGCCCGGCCGCGTGGTCGGTCTGCAGGTGGATGACGCCGTAGTGGTAACCGTGCCGGCGGTAGACCACGCTCGGCAGGCCGCTGTCCTTCTCCACGAAGAGGTAGAAGTCGTGGCCGACCAGCTCCATCTCGTAGAGCGCCTGGTCCAGTGCCATGGGGGCGGCCGGGTGCGTCTTCTCCCGGACCACCAGCGGGCCTTCGCCCTCCACTTCCAGGGATCCCATCATGGTCTTGCGGACGGCGCCGTTCGTCTCCCCCTCCGGCGCCGTCGTCTCCGGCAGCGCGGCCAGGGCCGCGGTCGCCTCGGCGACGCTGATCGGGGTGCGGCCGTTCGCGCCGCCCTTGTGCACCCGACGCCGGTCCGCGGACTTGCGCAGCTGGGCGTCGAGCTTCGCCGAGGCCAGGTCGAGCGCCGCGTACGGATCGGCGGCGGCGGCTTCGGCCCGGATCACGGGGCCGCGGCTGCGGAGAGTGATCTCCACCCGATCGGAGCGGTCGGCCTGCCGCGGGTTGTGCTCCTTGGACACCTCGACGTCGAGGCTGATGGCCTTGGCGTCGAACTTCTGGACCTTCTCCAGCTTCTCGGCCACGTGCTCGCGGAACCTCTTGGGCACCTCGGTCTTGCGGCCCTTGACGACGATGTCCACGCAGAACTCCGATCCCTCGTGCTGACGCCGATCCGGGTGCTACCGGACCGGACTGAGACCCAGCTGGACCAGCCCATCCACTGCCGGCCCCCCGTCCCGCCGCCAGCGGCGGAAACGACTGGCCCTCACCTCACTTCCTCCCCACCAGGGACGGTTGAAACCCCCTGGGCCTTATCGAACACCTCACACGGGTTTTTCGCCTCCCCAGGCGATAAGGAGGGTATGACCCGATACTGCGGTCGGGCGGTCAAGCTGGTGCACCCTGTCTACCCTCTCGCGGGTGAAGTATGGGTAAATACCTGGACAACGCCCCCCATACGGCGGATCCTGTGCTCACTCTCCGTGCCTGCCACCGCGAGGAGCAGCCGTGCCGCCGCCTCCCTCCCCCCGCCGCCCGCCGTCCGCCCAAGGGCCGTTCGGCCACGCACTGGCCGGACTGCTGGACGTCCTGCTGCCCACCGACTGCGCGGGCTGCGGCAGCGAACACGCCCAGCTCTGCCCGGTCTGCCGGGGCCTGCTGGCCGCCGCGCGGCCGGCTCCCACCCTGCTGCCCTGGACGCACGCCGCGGCGCCGTACACCGGCCCGGTGCGGCAGCTGCTGCTCGCCCACAAGGAGCGGGGCGCGCTGCGGCTGGCCGGGCCGCTCGGCGAGGCCCTCGGCCGGGCGGTGCGCTCCGCCCTGGGGGCACGGGCCGGGGCCGCCCCGCTGCTGCTGGTCCCGATGC
>NZ_JBEZUT010000374.1:0-7910 GCF_040636595.1 Kitasatospora sp. NPDC036755 | reverse complement strand
CGACGGCCTCCTCGCCCACCACGGGGACGGGGAGCAGCTCGTGCAGTCGGCGGGCGATGATCGCCTCGGCCTCACGGTCGGCGACCGTCACGAGCCGTGGCGCTCCCGGCAGGCGGCGAACTGCCCACCACCGGCGAGGAGTTGCTCCGGCAGTCCGGCGGCGCGGGAAGGCGCGGCCCCGACGGGAGGTCAGCGCAGCGCCGCCGGCTCTCCGCCGAGCGCCTCCTCGCCCGCGGGCCGGCCCAGCGCCCGGTACCGGTACTCACGGGGGGTGAGTCCGTACACGGTCCTGAAGGCGCGGCCGAACTCCGAGGCGCCGGGGAAGCCGCAGCGCGCGGCGACGCCCTGGATCGGCAGGGCGCGCAGGGCGGGGTCCGCGAGGTCGCGGTGGGCCTTGCGCAGCCGCCGGCCGCGGATGTACGCGGCCACCGTCTCGCCGTGGGAGTACCGGGTGAACAGCCGGTGCAGGTGGCTGACCGAGATGTGGTGGGCGGCGGCGATGACGGGCGGGGTCAGCGCGGGGTCGTGCAGATTGCGCCACACGAACGCCCGGACGCTCTCCACGGTGGCCCGCTGCCGGGCGTCGTGCGGCAGCGTGTGCCCGGCGTCGAGCTCCCCGGCCACCCAGGCCCCCACCAGGTCGGCCACCACCGCGCCGAGCCGCGCCGCCTCGGCGGGCTGCAGGAGCGCGGCCTGACGCTCCAGGCCCAGCAGGAACTGCGCCAGCAGGGCGCCCGTGCCCTGCCGCCCGGACAGCCGACGCCCGAACAGGTCGCGCAGCCGGTGCGCCGGCACCGGCAGCAGCGACGCGGGCAGGTCGATGCCCACGCCCTCGACCGGCCCCGGCCCCTCGACCGGCCCCTCGACCGATTCCTGCCCCGGGCCGGCCGAGGGGGTGCCGAAGAGCAGGGTGTCGTACGGGTGCGAGCTGTCCAGCAGGTGCAGGTCCCCCGGCCCGAACCGCTCGCGCTGCTCCCTGCCGCGCCCCAGCAGCTGACGGCCGGCCGTCAGCAGGGTCAGGTGGAGCACCTCCTCGTCGGAGCTCCTGATCATGCGCTCGGTGCGCCGCAGCCGCGCCGAGGGGAACGACGTCCCCAGGAAGGCCACCGGCCCCAGCTCGAGGCGCCGCACCCGGGCCGTGAACGTGTCGACGTGGGCGCTGGTCGCGTCGCACACCCGCGTCCGCCTGACCAGGTCCCGCCAGTACTCGAAACGCCCCTGCGCCGGCGGACCGCCACCGAGCGCGCCCTCATCCCCCGTGAACAACGTCCGTCCCCTCCACCAGGTCCCCCGCCGGGCCGCTGACAGCGCCGCTCGACCGACATCCCTCGTATGCCCACCATCGGGGCCGCGCCGAACAACACGGTCCCCCGCCGGGCACCACGGTCCCGCCGGGCAGCACGGTTCCCCCGGGCCACGCGGTTCCCCGGGCAGCGGCGACGGCGGTCCGCGCCCGGCCCGGCCCTCCCGTGGGGCGGGGAGGGCCGGGCGGCGGGCTCAGCCGGCCGGCGGCGGTGCGGGGGCGTAGCCGGCCGGGCGGGTGGTGAAGGTGCCGCGGCCCTGGGTGCGGCCGCGCAGGCGGCCCGCGTAGCCGAAGAGTTCGGCGAGCGGGACGAGCGCGTTCACCCGGGCCGCGGCGCCGGGGCCGGGGCCGGGCTCGGTGGCGCGGACGTGGCCGCGGCGGGCGGCGAGGTCGCCGAGGACGGTGCCGAGGGCGTCCTCGGGCACGGTGACGTCCACCTCGGCGAGCGGTTCCAGCAGGTGCAGGCGCGAGGCGCGCAGGGCTTCGCGCAGGCCGTTGCGGGCGGCGGTGCGGAAGGCGAGTTCGGAGGAGTCCTTGGGGTGGGTGGCCCCGTCGGCGAGGGTGACGGCGACGCCGGTGACCGGGTGCCCGCCGAGCGGGCCCTCGGCGAGGGCGTCGCGGCAGCCGGCCTCGACGGCCTGCACGTACTCGCGCGGCACGCGTCCGCCGGTGACGGTGGAGGTGAACGCGAACTCCCCTTCGGCGTCCGGTGGCAGGGGGTGGACGTCGAGGACGAGGTGGGCGAACTGGCCCGCGCCGCCGTCCTGTTTGGCGTGGCGGTGGACGAAGCCGGTGACGCCCCGGAGCAGGGCCTCGCGCAGCGCGACCGCGGGGCGCCCGATCACCGCTTCGACGCCGGCCTCGCGCCGGATCCTCTCCACCGCGACCTCCAGGTGCAGTTCGCCCAGGCCGGACAGGGTGCGCCGGCCGGTTTCGGGGTCGGTGGCCACGCGCAGCGAGGGGTCCTCCTCGGCGAGGCGGGCGAGGGCGGTGGCGAGTTTGTCGGTGTCGGCGGTGCGGCGGGCCTCGACGGCGACGGTGACGACCGGTTCGGCGCTCACGGGTGCCTCCAGGACGATGGGGTGGTCGGGGTCGCACAGGGTGGCGCCGACGCGGGTGTGCCGGGGGCCGATGACGGCGACGATGTCGCCGGCCCGGGCGTGTTCGGTCTCGGTGTGGCGGTCGGCCAGGACGGTGAGGATGCGGGCGACGCGTTCGCGGCGGCCGGTGGCGGTGTCGAGCACGGTGGCTCCCTTGCGCAGGGTTCCGGCGTACAGGCGCAGGTGAGTCAGGCGCCCGGTCGGGGCGGCGGTGACCTTGAACGCCAGTGCGGTCAGGGGCTGTCGGGGATCGGCCTCGCGCTGCTGGGCGCGGTCGGCGGAGCGGGTGGGCGGGACGTCGAGCGGGGAGGGGAGGTAGGCGACGGCGGCGTCCAGGAGCGGCTCGATGCCGCGGTTGCGGTAGGCGGAGCCGCACAGCACCACGACGGCCTCGCCGGTGCGGGTGAGGTCGCGCAGGGCGGTGGTGAGGGTGGCGGCGCTCAGCGTGGCGTGGGCGCAGTACTCCTCCAGGGCGTCGGCGTGCCGTTCGGCCACGGCCTGGGCCAGGGCGCGGCGGCGTTCGCCGGCCTCGGCCTCGAGGTGGGCGGGGACGGGGCCCTCCTGCGGGGTGCCGTCGTCGTGCCAGGTCAGGGCGCGCAGGTGGACCAGGTCGACGACGCCGGTGAACGACTCCTCGGTGCCGATGGGCAGTTGGACGGCCAGGGGGCAGGGGTGCAGGCGTTCGCGGATGGCGGCGACGGCGGTGTCCAGGTCGGCGCCGGCGCGGTCGAGCTTGTTGACGAAGGCGATGCGCGGCACGCCGTGGCGTTCGGCCTGGCGCCACACCGACTCGCTCTGCGGCTCGACGCCGGCGACGGCGTCGAAGACGGCCACCGCGCCGTCGAGCACGCGCAGGGAGCGTTCGACCTCGTCGGCGAAGTCGACGTGGCCGGGGGTGTCGATGAGGTTGATCCGGTGCCCGGCCCAGGCGCAGCTGACGGCGGCGGCGAAGATGGTGATGCCGCGGGCGCGTTCCTGGGGGTCGAAGTCGGTGACGGTGGTGCCCTCGTGGACCTCGCCGCGCTTGTGGGTGGTGCCGGTGAGGTAGAGGATCCGTTCGGTGACGGTGGTCTTGCCGGCGTCGACGTGGGCGAGGATGCCGAGGTTGCGGACGGCGGCGATGGCGCCGGTCGCGGTCGCGGCGGTGGTGCTGCTGGTGGTGGTGACGGCGGTGGTGACCGCGGTGGTGGTGACCGCGGTGGTGGTGACGGCGGTGGTGGCGTGGGTGCGCATGGCCCGGGTGCCTTTCGGGGCGGTTCTCTCCTGGGGTGGGCGCGCGATTGTGCGGCAGTGCCGACGGGTCGTCGGGTTCCGGCGCGTGGACGGGCCCGGGGGCCGGTGGCGCGGCGGTGTCAGACGGTGTCAGACGGTGGCGGCACTGCTCCGGTGCCGGCCGCGCAGCGGGCACCGGGAGGCGCGGGACACCAGGATCACCTCGTACCGCGACGCGGGAGAGGGGGCGGCGGCGCTGTGCTTCGGCATGGCCGCTCGCCTCCTCTCCTGGTTGCCGTCGTCGCGGTCGTCACGGTCGTCACGGTCGGGCCGGGCGTGTGGGCGCGGCCGCGTGGCGAGTGTAGGGACGGCGGGTCGGGCGGGGCGAGGGGTTTTACGGGGCCGGGCTGCGCGGCGCGGTGAAGCGCAGGACCGGCTCGGACCAGCCGTCGTCGGGCACCCCGGCGTCCAGGGCGGCCGCGAGGGCCCGTTCCTCGTAGCCGAAGTGGGAGTCCATGATGGCCGCGAGCCCGTCGAGTTCGCCTCCGATGGCCTCCAGGTCGGCGCCCGGGGTGGCGGCGGCCAGGGCGGCGAGGTCGCGCACCCGGGTGAGGATGTCGGTGATCAGGCCGTGGTCCTCGACGAGTTTTCCGATGGTCGGCGCCAGGTCGGGGCGTTCGCGCAGGAGTTGGGCGAACAGGCCGCCGTCCTCGCCCTGGTGGTGGTTGGTCAGGGCGGCGCAGAAGGCCAGGCAGTGGGTGAGGAGCCGGTCCTCGCCACCGCTGCCGCCGGTGCCGCCGTGGGCGTCGGTGTCGCCGTAGGTGTCCGGGTGGCGGGGGCGGCCGAGGCCTGCCCGCAGGTCGGCGAGGCGGCGGCGCAAGTCCTGGTGTGCCTGGGAGAGTTGGAGACTGAGGGCGGCCGTACGGCCGGAGGAGGGGGAGGCCACGGAGGCGGTCCCTTCGGTTGCGCACCTCCATGCCTGACGCAGTCCGTCACCGGCACGCGATGCTCGCGCCATCCGATCACGTGGCCCGGGTCGCGGGCAAGCGTGGGGCCGGAGCCGCAGGCAAGCGCGGTGCCAGGGCCGGGGCCGGGGCGGCGCATCGGGGCGAGGCCGCCGTCACGCCTCGCCACGCCTGGCCACGCCTCTCCGTCACGCCCCGCCGGCGAGGTCGCGCAGGGTGGCCTCGGCCTTCGGGGTCAGGACGAGCGGCCCCTGGCCGGTCGTCCACACGGCCCGGATGTCCAGGCTCCGCAAGCGCCAGCCGTCGCGGGTGCGCACCGCCTCGCCGGTGAACGTGCCGCCGACGTCGAAGTGGCCGCCGGGCCGCTCGCCCCGTGCCTGCTGGGTCGAGGGGAGGTGGACGTGCGTCATGAGGGCGTTCCAGCGCACCGCGGCCCGGTCCCCGTCCAGGTCGATCATGTAGTTGGCGCCCACGTGCTGGGTGCGCTCGAACTTGCCGAGGGTGGCCTGCTCGGACTCGGCCAGCCCCTCGATCCCCTCGTGCTCCCCCACCGGCGAGGTGATCCGCACGTCGGGGGTGAAGTAGCGCCGCGCCCACGCCTCGTCGAACCGCCCGCCCGCGTGGGGCGCCGTGTCGAGGCTGAGCAGGTAGCCATCGATGAGGCCGGTGATGTCGGCCCGGTCGGTGAGGACCCGGACCCGCCGTTCCAGAGCGGCGAGGTCCGCGGTGGTGGTGGTGCTGGTCATGGGCGTCGCTCCCGGGGTCTCGGTGGTGCGCGGCCGGTCCGGTCGCGCACCACCGAGGCTAGGACCTCAAGTCGGCTTGAGATCAAGGAGTCGGGCCGGAGCGCGCCGGCCTCGTCCGGAGGCGGTCCTCGGTGCCGGGTCCGGCGGCCGGGGCGGGTCCGGCGGCGGCGGGTTCGGCGGCCGGGGCGGGCGCGGAGGCTGGCTGCTCGGCCGTCCCGGCGCGCGGGCGTCCGAGCAGGATCCCGGCGACCACCAGGGCCAGCCCCGCGCCCTGGCGCACGCCGAAGGGGTCACCGTCCAGCGCGGTGCCCAGCAGCACGCCGGTGAGCGGGTTGAGCAGTCCCAGCAGGCCCACGGTGCCGGCCGGCAGGTGGCGCAGTCCGGCGAACCAGCAGGTGAAGGCGAGCGCGGTGGCGACCACGGTGGCGTAGCCGAAGGCGAGCAGGGTGGGCCCGTCCACGGCCGGGGGCGCGCCCTCGACGGCGGCGGCCAGCGGCAGCAGCACCAGGGCGCCGGCGGTCAGCTGCCAGGCGGTGGCGGCGAGCGGGTCGGCGCCCTCGCGCCAGCGGGCGGCCAGCACGTAGCCGACGGAGGAGACCAGCATCGCGGCCGCCGAGGCCGCCAGCCCGGCCCAGCCGATCCCCTCCCCCGGTCCGGCCAGGGCCAGCGCGACCCCGGCCAGACCCACCGCCGACCCCGCCAGGTGGGCGCGGCGCGGGCGTTGTCCGGCCAGCGCCCAGGCGGTGAGCAGCATGGCCAGCGGGGAGGCGGCCATGACGGTGGCGGCGGCGCTGGTGGGCAGCAGTTGGGAGGCGAGGTAGAGCAGGACGAAGAAGGCGGCGGTGTTGAGCAGGCCGAGCAGGGCGCTGCGCCACCACCACGGGCCGTGCGGGCGGCGGCGGGCGAGGGCGAGCAGCAGCAGGCCGGCGGGCAGGGCGCGCAGGGCGGCGCCCCACAGTGGGCGGTCGGCGGGCAGGTGGGTGTGGGTGACCCAGTAGTTGGCGCCCCAGGCGACGGGGGCGAGGGCGGTGAGCAGCACCCACCGCTTGGTGGCTTCCATGGAAGGCAATATAGCTTCCTGGGAAGCTATCGGAGTAGGGTGGCCTCCATGGAGACCGACCGGCAGCACGAGGACCGCGACCGGCGGCAGGGCCCCGGCCCGCGCGAGGACCACGGCGGGGAGGGCCGCGAGGACCACGGCGGGGAGGGCTGCGAGGACCACGGCGGGGAGGGCTGCGAGGACCACGTGGCCCGGGTCCAGGCGGCGTGGCGGCGCGAGCGCCCCGACCTCGACGTCTCGCCGCTGGCCGTCATCGGGCGCCTGCACCGCCTGGCCGCCCGGCTGACCGCGGAGCTGACCCTCGTCTACCAGCGCTACGGCCTGGGCGAGGGCGAGTTCGACGTCCTCGCCGCGCTGCGCCGCGCCGGGGCGCCGTACGAGCGGGCGCCGGGCGAGCTGGCCGCGCACACCATGGTGACCACCGGGGCGATGACCAAGCGGATCGACCGTCTGGAGCGGGCCGGACTGGTCACCCGCCGTCCGGCCGCCGACGACCGGCGCGGGCGCGTGGTCGCCCTCACCGACGCCGGCCGGCGACTGTTCGACGAGGCGTTCACCGCTCACATCCGCAACGAGCACCGCCTGCTGGGCCACCTGGACCCGGAGGAGGCCGCCGCGCTGCAGGGGCTGCTCACCGCCTGGCAGCACCGTCTGGACGGCGGCGGGGGCGCTTCCGGCGACCGGTGACGGCCGCCGCAGGAGCAGGGCGGCGGCAGGGGCGGGGATAGGGGCGGGGCGGGGGTAGGGGCGACCGCGGCGGGGCGCTTGGGGGGGCGCCCGCGGGGGCGCGGGCGCCGGTACGGGAGGCCGTACCGGGCCGCCGGTCGCGGGGAGCCGGGCGGTGGCGGCGGGCCGTGAGAAGCTGCCCCATGACCAGCGCACCGCCCCCGCCCGACCCCCCGCCGCCCTCCCCCGCTCCCCCGCCCGGCTGGAAGAACCCGGAGGTGCGGGCCGAGCGGCGCCTGGTGGCGATGCTCCAGGAACTGCGGGTGCTGCAGACCGGCGTGCAGATCGTCTTCGCCTTCCTGCTGGGCGTCGCGTTCACCCCGCGCTTCGCCCAACTCACCGACGCCCAGCAGGACATCTACGTCGTCACCCTGCTGCTGTCGGTCATCGCCGCGGCCGTGCTGGCCACCCCCGTCGCCCTGCACCGCGGCCTGTACCGGCACCCGGGCAAGGAGCGGATCGTCGCGGTCTCGGCGCGCATCGCCCAGGCGGGACTGCTGCTGCTCGCCTCCGCGTTGAGCGGCGCGGTGCTGCTGGTCCTGGACGTCGTCCTCGGTACGGCGCCGGCGGTGCCGATCACCGTCGCGATCGCGCTGGCCTTCGTGGTGCTGTGGTTCGTCCTGCCCTGGGCGGTGCGCCGGGCCGCCACCCGCGACCGGCTCTGACCGGGCCCGGCCTGACCTGGCCTGGCCTGGCCCGGCCTGAGCCCGCCTGAGCCGGCCTTGGCGGGCTCCGTCCGGGCCCCGGCCGGCCGCCCGCTGCCGCCGCCCGCACCGGAGTTGTGCGGGCGGCGGACCA
>NZ_JBEZUT010000373.1:0-7913 GCF_040636595.1 Kitasatospora sp. NPDC036755 | reverse complement strand
AAAAGAAATCCGGCCGGATCACCGTCCTCCGATCCGCCGATTCTTCGGAGCCGTGCCGAATCGCCCGCAGACCTGACGGCGGTGGCCCCCCGTACCGGTCCGCACGGTGTTCGTCCACCACACCGACACCGCCACCGACTACGCCTGCGCCGACGCACCCCGGGTGATCCGGGCGATCTACCAGTACCACGTGGAGAGCAGCGGCTGGCGGGACATCGGCTACAACTTCCTGGTCGACCGCTGCGGCACCGTCTACGAGGGCCGCGCCGGCGGCGTCGAGCAGCCCGTCCACGGCGCCCACACCCTCGGCTTCAACACCGACTCCGCCGGCGTCGCCGCGATCGGCACCTACGTCGACGACCAGCCGCCCCAGCCCCTCCTGGACGGCCTCGCCGCCCTCGCCGCCTGGAAGCTCGGCCTCGCCGCCCGGCCCGCCGACGGCCGCACCAGGCTCGTCTCCGGCTCCGACGCCAGCCGCTACCCCGAGGGCACCGCCGCCGACTTCGACGCCGTCTCCGGGCACCGCGACGGCTTCGACACCGAGTGCCCCGGCAACGCCCTCTACGCCCGGCTGCCGGCCCTGCGCGCCGCCGCGGCCCGCCTCCAGGTCCGCTGACCGCGCCGCGCCCGCGGTCCCGCCCCTCCCCGGCCGTCGTCCCTCCGGGTCTGTCCGACCCCGCGCGTATCGTTCATATCCGGAGGCGACACGGGAGGCGACGGCAGTGGAAGCGGTACGGCGCTGGCGCCCGGGCTTCCCCCTGGACGTGGCCCGCACCCTGCTCCCGCTGAGCCGGGGCCCCGCCGACCCGGCCTACCGCAGCACCGGGGACGGCGCCGTCTGGCGCGCCTCCCGCACCCCGGCCGGCGTCGGCACCCTGCGGGTGCTGCCGCGCCCCGCGGCCGGCGAGGTCGAGGCGAGCGCCTGGGGCCCCGGCGCGGACTGGCTGCTCGACCGCCTCCCCCTGCTGCTCGGCGCCGAGGACGCCCCGGAGTCCCTGGTGCTGCCGCCCGGTCCGCTGCGCGACGCCCAGCGCCGTACCGCCGGGGTCCGGCTGACCAGGACGGGACTGGTGCTGGAGTCGCTCGTCCCGGCGATCCTGGAGCAGAAGGTCACCACCGACGAGGCCTACCGCGCCTGGCGCACCCTGCTGCGGGACTTCGGCACCCCGGCGCCCGGCCCGGCCGGGGGCATGCGGGTGGCGCCGTCGGCCCGCGAGTGGGCGCTGGTGCCGAGCTGGGAGTGGCACCGGGCGGGCGTGGACCCGAAGCGCTCGGCGACGATCATGCGCGCGGTCCGGCTGGCGCCGCGGCTGGAGGAGGCCTCGGCGATGGGCCACGAGGAGGCCTTCGCCCGGCTCACCGCCGTCCCGGGCGTCGGGGTGTGGACGGCCGCCGAGACGCTGCAGCGCAGCAACGGGGACCCGGACGCGGTCTCGGTCGGGGACTTCCACCTGCCGAACCTGGTCGGCTGGGCGCTGGCCGGCCGCCCCCGCAGCGACGACATCCAGATGCTCGCCCTGCTGGAGCCCTACCGTCCCCAGCGTCACCGGGTCTGCCGGCTCCTGCTGGCCACCGGCACCCACGCCCCCCGCTACGGCCCCCGCCTGACGCCCAACGACCACCGCCGCCGCTGAACGCGGCGGCGTCCGGCCGTCCGGCACGTCCTAACGCACCGCGATGAAGGCGTCGGGGCCGCGGTCCGGGCGGGGCCGAGGGGGCGCGGCGGGGCGGCCGACGGCGACGGCGCCCATCGGGTCCCAGTCGGCCGGGAGGTCCAGGGCCTCGCGCACGGTGTCGCGGCAGAACATCGTGGACGAGACCCAGGCGGAGCCGTAGCCCTCGCCGGTCAGCGCGACCAGCAGGTTCTGCACGGCGGCGCCGGCGGCGACGGTGAACATCTCCCGTTCGGCGGCGGCCCGGCGCGGGTCGGGGTAGTCGTGCGAGCCGTCCGTCACCAGGCAGGGCACCACCAGGTACGGGGCGTCGCGCAGGACGTTGCCGCGGGCGGTGCGCCGGGCGATCCTGGCCTCGTCCCAGCCGTCGAGTTCGCGCAGGTCGCGCTGCCAGGCGGCGAGCATCGCGTCGAGCAGCCGCTCCCGGGTGTCCGCCGACTCCAGCAGCACGAACCGCCACGGCGTGGTGTGGTGCGGGGCGGGCGCGGTGACGGCGGCGGCGACGGCGCGGCGGACGGCCGCCGGGTCGACCGCTTCGGCGGTGAAGGAGCGGACGGTGCGCCGCAGGGTGACGGCCTCCCGCAGCGCCTCGGAGGTGCCGAGCCGGAACATGTCGTCCACGGCGGGCCGGACCAGCGGCCGGGCGCCGTCGCCGTCCTCGGCGGTGACGAGGTGCCCGAGCCCGCGCACGACCGCCACCGGGACGCCGTTGGCCTTGCCCTTCACCAGGTCGGCGGCGGCGGCGAGTTCGTCGGCGGTCGCGGTGACGGTCATCTCCAGCAGGTTGCCGTGGCTGTCGGTGCGGCCCCGGTGGTCGTCCAGCACGGAGAGGCCCGCGGCGCCGATCGCCACGTCGGTCAGCCCGTTGCGCCAGGGCCGTCCGAAGGTGTCGGTGACGACGACGGCGAGCCGGCGGCCGGTGAGCTGCCGGAGCCGGGCCCGCAGCGCCCGGGCGGAGGCGTCCGGGTCCTCGGGCAGCAGCAGCACGGTGCCGGGGGCGGTGTTGGAGGCGTCGACCCCGGCGGCGGCCATGACGAAGCCGTTGCGGTTCTCCACGATCCGGGCCGGTCCGCGCCGGGCGACCACCCGGACGGTCTCGGCGTCGATCGCGGCCTCGCGGTCGGCGGCGTGCAGCAGCCGGCCCTCCGCCTTGCTGACGATCTTCGAGGTGACCAGCAGGATGTCGCCGTCCTGGTACGTCCCGGCCTTGGCGAGGAGCTCGCCCAGGTCCGCCCCGGCCTCGACCTCGGGCAGCCCCTGGACGCCGAGGATCTCCAGGGTCACTTGCGCACCTGCTCGGCCAGCGCCAGCGCGGCGCGCGCCATCCCGGCGGTGGCCTCGACGTCGGTCATCAGCAGCGGGACGGCCCGGCAGGCGATGCCGGCGGCCTCGACGGCGGCCACCGAGGCCTCGTCCACGGTGTCCACCAGCCACCCGTCGACCAGCGCCGCGCCGTAGTTCAGCGCGACGGCCTCCGCGGTGGCTTCGACGCCGACGGCGGCGAGCACCTTGTCGGCCATGCCGCGCACCGGCGCCCCGCCGATGATCGGGGAGAGCCCGACCACCGGCGCGGGGGCGGCGGCGACCGCCTCCCGGATGCCGGGGACGGCGAGGATGGTGCCGATCGAGACCACCGGGTTGGACGGCGGGAAGAGGATGACGTCCGCCTCGGCGATGGCCTCCAGCACGCCGGGTGCGGGCTTGGCGGTGTCCGCGCCGACCGCGACGACGGCCTCGGCGTCCACCGCGGCGTGCAGCTTGACCCAGTACTCCTGGAAGTGGATCGCCCGGGTGCCCTGCTCGTCGGTGATCCGCACGTGGGTCTCGACCCGGTCGTCGCTCATCGGCAGCAGCCGCACGCCCGGCTTCCAGCGCACGCACAGCGCCTCGGTGACCTGGCTGAGGCTGTACCCGGCGGTGAGCATCTGGCTGCGCACGAGGTGGGTGGCGAAGTCCCGGTCGCCGAGCCCGAACCACTCGGGGCCGACGCCGTACTCCTTCATCTCGGCCTTGATGGACCAGGTCTCGTCGGTCCGGCCCCAGCCCTGCTCCTCGTTGATGCCGCCGCCGAGGGTGTACATCACGGTGTCGAGGTCGGGGCAGACCTTGAGGCCGTAGAGGTGGATGTCGTCACCGGTGTTGCCGATGACGGTGATCTCGTCCTGCGGTCCGACCGCCGCGAGGAGTCCGCGCAGGAAGCGCGCTCCGCCGATTCCGCCTGCCAGTGCCACGATGCGCATGGGGGTCATCCTGCCACGGTCGGACCTTCCGTCAGCCCGGGATCAGTGCGACCCGGCCTGGGCCTGCCGCTCCGGGTGCTGCTCGGGGACGGCGGCGGCGCCGTACTGGTTCATCTCGGTCAGGCCGGGGGCGTAGAGGTGGATCGAGACGGCGGGTTCGAGCGCCCCGTTGACGACCTCGTGCAGGTAGCCGGAGGAGAACACGCGCTGCCCGCCGGGCCGCAGCACCCGGGCGCCCTCGCCGGTGGTGGTGAGCGAGCGCTCGACCAGCTCGCCCCGCACGACGCTCATCACGCCGGAGGACTCGCCGTGGTCGTGGAAGCCGCTGGACTGCCCGGGCAGCCAGCTGAGCAGCCAGACCTCGTAGCCGGGGCCGGTCTCCAGCCGGGCGTACCAGCGGGTCAGCGCGTCGTAGCGGACCAGCGGCTCCCAGCGGGCGCGGTCGGCGGCGATCTCGCGCACCAGCCGGGCGTACTCGGCGACGGTGGTGGGGTGGGCCGGCAGGTCGGTGCGGGCCAGGTGCGGGAAGGCGAGCGGGTCGCCCGCGATGGAGACGTCGCTGAGGCCGTCGGCCCACTGGCGGGTCCGGGTGCCGGCGGAGGTGTTGGCGGGGGTGCCGGCGGGGGCGGTGGCGGGGCCACGGCGGGCGAGCTTGCTGCGGTCGCGGTTCCGCTTGCGGATGCGGATCATGCGCACGGGAGTCGTCCTCGGAGGAGTCGGCCGGATTCGTCGGATCAGCCGGATCCGGGATGTCCTGGGACGGGACTCGCGGGCGGCCTCTGTGCTTCCTGGGGGCGGCGCGCGGTGGGACGCGGGCGCCTAGATACAGCAGGAGCAGAGGCGACAACAAGAGTTCACGGCACGGCGGAGGGTGGAACCGCTCCGGGGGCTGGCGAACTCTGACATAGGAGCAAGGAGACCGCATCCGCAGGGGCGGTGTCAAACCCAAGGATGCGGCATTCGAGTGGGTTAGGTCCGGATCTTTCCCTGATGAGGTGATTCATCACTCTCTATGTTTCGATGGGAAGATCGCCGGGAAGGCAGGCCGATGACCGGCCTGTGACGGTGACCGGGCGTCACCCGGTGAATGGTTGCGGATGGTTCGGCACTGTTCAGGACCTTGAGGCGGAAGGTCCGATGTGTCCAAATATGTACACTATTCGTAACGGCTTGGTGCCAGGGAGTGAATCCCGGCCCCAATACCAGAGCTCGGCTTGACTGGGCCAGAGTGACGCAACTGTAATTTCACTCGTGTCGTCAGCCGCACGAGGCAACGGCAACCACGGGGACGCCAAGTAGGGGCAGAGGAGGCGCGCCACATGAGCGAGCTCTTTGAGCTGTTGATCGGGGACGGCATCGCGGAGGACGAGGAGGAACTCGGTTGGCAGGAGCGCGCGTTGTGCGCCCAGACCGACCCCGAGTCCTTCTTCCCCGAGAAGGGCGGCTCGACCCGCGAGGCGAAGAAGGTCTGCCTCGCCTGCGAGGTCCGCTCGGAGTGCCTGGAGTACGCCCTCGCCAATGACGAGCGCTTCGGCATCTGGGGCGGCCTCTCCGAGCGCGAGCGCCGCAGGCTCAAGAAGAGCGCGGTCTGACCGGGTCGGCCCCGCCTCCCGCTAACCCTTCGACAGCGAGTGGCAGCCGCACAGCTGTACGAGCGCCTCACCGTGACGGTGGGGCGCTTTCGTGTTCCCGGGGCCCCCTTCACCGTCTCCGCACGCACACCCCGGACGAACCGGCCACCCGGAGCCGTTAGTGTGGTGCGCCATCCGGTTGCCGTTCACCGGCTGTGTCCACCGAGAACTGGGGCCCGCGCACGCGATGACCGTCTACAGCCACCAGAGCGGCTCCACCGCTTCCCGGCCGCCCGCCTACCCGCGCCACCTGGTCACCGCGGTGATCGTCTCGCACGACGGCGCCCGCTGGCTCCCGCAGGCCCTGGCCGGCCTGCTCGGTCAGGACCGTCAGGTCCAGCGCATCCTCGCGGTCGACACCGGATCCACCGACAACTCTCCGCAACTGCTCGCGGACACCCTCGGCGACTGGCTGCCCGACAGCGGCCCGCTGGTCCTCGGCCGCCGGGCGGGCTTCGGCACCGCCGTCGCCGAGGCCGTGGCGGGCAGCGCGCCGCTGCGCTCGGAGGACCTGCCGTACCGGCTCGACGCCTCCGGCTACGACCCCGTCACCGGCGGCTGGGACGACTTCGGCGACCCGCTCGCCCAGGAGGACGACCTCGGCCGCGGCGGCCCGCGCGAGACCCGGCCGGTCGAGTGGCTCTGGCTGCTGCACGACGACTGCGAGCCGCAGACCGACGCGCTGCGCCGGCTGCTGCAGGTCGCCGACTCCACCCCCAGCGCCGCCGTGGTCGGCCCCAAGCTGCGCAGCTGGTACGACCGGCGGCAGCTGCTGGAGGTCGGCGTCACCATCGCCCGCTCCGGTCGGCGCTGGACCGGCCTCGACCGCCGCGAGCAGGACCAGGGCCAGCACGACCAGGTCCGCCCGGTGCTCGCCGTCTCCAGTGCCGGCATGCTGGTGCGCCGGGACGTCTTCGAGGAACTCGGCGGCTTCGACCGGGCCCTGCCGCTGATGCGGGACGACACCGACTTCTGCTGGCGGGTCAACGCCGCCGGCCACCGCGTGGTGGTCGCCCCCGACGCCGTGCTGCGGCACGCCGAGGCGGCCGTCCGCGAGCGCCGCGCGATCGACTGCGGCCCCGCCCACCCGCACCGGGTGGACAAGGCCGGCGCCGTCTACACCCTGCTCACCAACTGCCGGGGCGCGCTCTTCCCCTACGTCCTGCTGCGGCTGGTGCTCGGCACCCTGGTGCGGGCCGTCACCAACCTGCTCGGCAAGGACCCGCGCCAGGCGTTCGACGAACTGGCCGGCCTCGGCCACGAACTCGTCCGCTTCCCGAGGCTGCTGGCCGCGCGCAAGCGCCGCGCCCGCGCCCGGTCGGCGGACGCCCTGGACGACCGCACGCTCTTCCCGGCCCCCGGCGCCACCACCCGGCTGGCGGTCGAGGGCGTCGTCGGCTCGCTCGGGATAGGGGGCGGCGACGACACCGGCGGCCGGCACGGCTCGGCCGAGGCCGGCGGGGACGAGGACGCCGAGGACCTGGTCGTCGAGCAGTTCACGCTGCTGAAGAAGCTCGCCCGGCGCCCGGCGCCGGTGCTCTTCGCGGCCCTGCTGGTGTTCGCACTGATCGCCTGCCGCGGCCTGCTCGGCGGCGGCGAGCTGTTCGGCGGCGCCCTGCTGCCGGCGGCCGACGGGGCCGGTGGCCTCTGGTCGATGTACGCGGACGCCTGGCACCCGGTCGGCACCGGTTCCACCGCCGCCGCACCGCCGTACCTGGGCGTCCTCGCGGTGCTCTCCTGGCTGCTGTTCGGCCACGCCGACCTCGCGCTCACCCTGATCGTGGTGCTCGCCGTCCCGCTGTCCGCGGTCAGCGCCTACCTGGTGTCCCGGCCGCTGCTGGACTCCAAGCTGGTCCGCGCCTGGGCCAGCGCCACCTACGCGCTGCTGCCCGCCGCGACCGGCGCGCTCGCCCAGGGCCGGATCGGCACCGCGGTGCTCGCCGTGCTGCTGCCCCCGCTGGCCCGCGCCGCCGCCATCGCGGCCGGCCTCGGCATCCGCGCGGAGAGCGCCGCCAAGGGCGCCCGCCCGGGCTGGCGCCCGGTCTGGATGACCGTCCTGCTGCTCACCCTGGCCACCTCCTTCGTCCCGATAACGTGGGCGCTCGCGGTGCCGCTCTGCCTCGCGATGCTGGTCGTCGCGGTGGTGCGCGGCAGCGCCTTCGGCTCCGGCGGCGCGGCGCTGCGGCTGCTCGGCCTGCGCGTCCTGGTGATCCTGGCGGTGCCGGTCGCGGTGCTGGCCCCGTGGTCGCTCACGGTGCTGTCGCACCCGCAGTGGCTGCTGCTGGAGGCCGGGCTGCCCGGCCTGCACGGCGCCGGAGCGAGCGCGGCCGGCCTGCTGCTGGTGAACCCGGGCGGCGCCGGGGTGCCGC
>NZ_JBEZUT010000372.1:0-7995 GCF_040636595.1 Kitasatospora sp. NPDC036755 | reverse complement strand
CCGCCGGACACCACCGTCCGGTCCGCACCACTGGAGACACCACATGCCTTTGCCGCCGCACGCCCACGGGCCCCACGGCCCCGGCCCCGCCGGGCAGCAGGTTGGTCGCCGACGAGGAGAACAGCGCGTACCGGCCGTCGCCGCTCAGGCCGAGCGCGAGCGAGGGCCCGTCCAGCGCCTCGCCCTTGGCGCCCTCGCTGACCCGGGCGGTGTCGCCCTTGGGCGGCCTGGCCTCGGCGGTGGGCATCGCGGCCCCGGCCACGGCGGCGGCCACCAGGACGGCGGCGGTACGGGCCAGTCGGCGCCGGGTGCGTGCGGTGGTCATCGATCATCCTCCCCAGATGACGGTCCCGGGCCCTCGGCCCCCCGTGGCCCGGTCGGTACGACCCAAGCGCCGCACGGGTGGTCGGTCAACGACCTGGAGCGATCTCGTCCGGAAATGCGCCACCGGCGGTGCCTCCGGCGGCCCCCGCGGCCGAAACCGCTGCTCCGGAGGGGTCCGGTCGCTCAGCCCGGGCCGGACCGCCGCGCCGCGCTGGCAGAATTGGTCCGTGATCGACGCACGACGGCTGCGGACCCTGCGGGCCGTGGCGGACCACCGCACCGTGACCGCCGCGGCGGCCGCCCTCTACCTGACCCCCTCCGCGGTCTCCCAGCAGCTGGCCGCCCTGGAACAGGAGACCGGCCACCACCTGCTCGCCCGGGAGGGCCGGGGCGTGCGGCTGACCGCCGCCGGGGAGATCCTGCTCGGCCACGCCGACGTGGTGCTCGCCCAGCTGGAACGCGCCGAGGCCGACCTCGCCGCGTACAGCGCGGGCGTCTCCGGGGAGGTCACCGTCGCCTCCTTCGCGACCGCCATCGCCTCCGTGCTCGCCCCCGCCGTCGGCCTGCTCGCCGAACGCGCGCCCGGGGTGCGGCTCAAGGTGCTGGACGCCGAGGGCGACGCCAGCCTGCCGATGGTGCTGGACGGCCGGGCCGACCTCGCGGTGGCCGTCGAGTACCGGGGCGCCCCGCGCGCCGACGACGCCCGGCTGACCCGGGTGCCGCTGTACGCCGAGCCCTTCGAGGCGGTGCTGCCGCTCGGCCACCGGCTGGCCGCCGAGTCCGGCCCGCTGGCCGTCGCCGCGCTGGCCGACGAGCCGTGGATCGGGCCGTACCCGGGCAACCCCTGCCACGACGTGGTGCTGCTGGCCTGCGAGCACGCCGGGTTCCAGCCCCGGCTGCTGCACTCCTCCGACGACTTCCGGGCGGTGGTGGCGCTCGCCTCGGCGGGCCTGGGGGTGGCGCTGGTGCCGCGCTCGGCGCTGCGCGGCGTCGACCTCGGCGAGGTCGCGGTGCGCCCGGTGGACAGCGAGCTCGCCACCCGCCGGGTCTTCGCCGCCGTCCGGGCCGGCGCCGACGGCCACCCGCTGGTCCGGCCGGTCCTGGACTCCCTCGCCGAAGCCGCCGCCGCGGCCGCCTGAGCGGGCCGGGGCCGGGCGGGGGCCGGCCGGGCGGGGGCCGGGCCTGGTGGGGCCTCAGGCCACCGGGCTGCCGTCGGGCCGTACGCCGGCGAACTCGTCCAGGACGGCGACCCGCAGCTCGTGGGCGCCGTCCGGGCGGCTCTGCTCGTAGTAGAGGTACCAGCGGCCGCGGGCGGGGACCAGGTCGGCGTAGCGGACGTCCAGCCAGGGGCCGTCCGGGGTGAGGCGCCGCCACTCGCGCAGGTCGGCGGAGGCGGCCAGGCCGCAGCGCTCCTCGTAGTTGCCGGCGGCGTCCGCCGAGCCGTCGTAGAGCGCGAGCCAGCCGCCCCGGCCGTCGGGGAGGACGGTGGTGATCCGGGACTCGTAGCCGTCCCAGGCGCCCGCCGGGCCGACGTCCAGGGCCTCGGCGGCGCGGCCCCGCGGGGCGTCGAAGCGCAGCCCGTCGGGGGAGAGCGCCAGCGCGGTGGGCTGGACGGTGAGGCCGGTGGTGTGGATGTCGGCGTCGGCGTGGGCGCGGGCGCGCTCCTCGGGGGTGAACGGCCGGGCGCGGGAGACGGTGGTGAACAGGTGGACGCCGGCGTCGGTCCGCAGCAGGTACGGGTCCTTGACGCCCTCGGTGCCGGTGGTCGCGGCGGTGAGTACGGGGGTGCGGCCGGCGAGGTCGAAGGAGGCGGGATCGTCGGCGCTCAGGGCGTCGACGCGCCAGCGGTTGTCGACCGGGTCGACGTAGCTGAGGTGGAGCAGGTAGCCGTCGTCGCGGCGCAGCAGGGCGGACCGCTCCATCGAGGGGGAGTCCAGTTCGTCGCGCCGCACGGACCACAGGTCGTCGAAGGCGATGCCGTCGGTGCTCCCGGCGACGGCGCAGCGCCAGCCGCGGTCGGGGCCGCCGGCCGCGCCGCGCGGGCGGCGTTCGCGGTAGGTGAGCAGGAAGCGGTCGCGGTCCGGTTCGTAGCGGACGCCGGGGCAGCCGGCCCAGTAGCCGGGTTCGGGGTGCTCGGGGCCGCGGACCAGGTGGGAGGCGCGGAGGTCGGGGGCGGCGGGCAGGGCGGGGTGCGGCATCGGAACCGTCCTTCGGGGCTGGGGGAGGCGCTCGGGGCAGGGCCTCGGCCGGCGGTGGAGCCGGGAGCTGAGAGGTTTCTATCAGATCGGTCAAAAGTCCGGGCAGGCTTCGACGGTCGCTGGTCGACTCGCTGACCAGCACCGCACTGTCTCCACCAGCGGATCTTCTGTGAAGATGATGTTTCGCCCGATGGCGATCGCGCGACACCGGCCGAACATCCCTTGACCGTCCCCGGGAGAACGCGGCTAACTTCTTCTCAGAGTCGATCAAACAGGGATCGGCCCGGCCGACCCGACCCGAGGAAGCCCGCCCCGATGACCGCCCCCACCACCGACACGCCCGGCTACGCCGGCCTGGGCCTGTACGTCGGCGACCTCCACAACCACTGCGGCATCAGCTATGGCCACGGGAGCATCGAGGACGCCTACGCCAACGCCCGGCTCCAGCTCGACTTCGCCAGCGTCACCGGCCACGGCTGGTGGCCCGACCTGCCGGAGCGCACCCCCGAGCTGGCGGGCCTGGTCGACTACCACACCGAGGGCTTCGCCCGGCTGGCCCGGCTCTGGGACCACGTCCAGGAGGTCACCGCCGCCGCGCACGAGGACGGCCGCTTCGTCACCTTCCAGTCCTTCGAATGGCACAGCCTCGCGTACGGCGACCACTGCGTGTACTTCGACGGCCCGCGCGGCGAGATCATCCGGGCGGCCGACCTGGACGGACTGCGGGCCCGGCTGCGGGAGCTCGCCGCGCAGGGCGTGCGGACCTGGGCCCTGCCGCACCACATCGGCTACGGACCGGCCCGCCGCGGCATCGACTGGGCCTCCTACACCGAGGAGTTCGCCCCGGTGGTGGAGATGGTGTCGATGCACGGCTGCGCCGAGTCCGACGAGGCGCCGCGCACCTACCTGCACACCATGGGCCCCCGCGCCGCCGCCGCGACGGCCGTCCACGGCCTGCGGCTGGGCCACCGCTTCGGGCTGATCGGCTCCACCGACCACCACAGCGCCTTCCCCGGTAGCCACGGGCACGGCCGGGTCGCGGTCTGGGCCCCGGAGCTGACCCGCGACGGCATCTGGAACGCCGTCCGGCAGCGCCGCACCTACGCGATCACCGGGGACCGCATCCTGCTCGCCACCTCCGTCAACGGCGCCCCGATGGGTGCGGAGACCGCCTCCGCCGACCGGCGCCGGATCCGGGTCACCGTGCGGGGCCTGGACGCCCTGGACCACGTGGAACTGCTGCGCAACGGCGTCCCGGTGCACCGGGTCAGCCGCCCCGAGCTCCTCTCCCGGGCCGCGGCCACGGACACCTTCACCGGCACCCTGGGCTTCGCCGTCGGCTGGGGCCGGCGGGGCGTGCCGGCGCACTGGGACGTCACGCTGCGGGTCGAGGGCGGGCGGCTGCTGGACGTCCAGCCCCGGCTGCGCGGCCCGGAGACGGTCGCGCCGGCCGAGGCCGAGCCGGACACCTACCGGCCGTCCGCCTGGGAGCGCTCCGGGCCGGGCGAGGTCCGGCTGCGGACGGTCACCGACGGCAACCCCAACACCGCCACCGACAGCACCCAGGGCTTCTCCCTGCGGGTCGAGGGTGACGCGCGGACCCGGCTGGTCGCCGTCGTGAACGGCGACGAGAGCGCCCACGCCGTCGGCGAGCTGCTGGCGGGCGCGCGGACCGGCTTCACCGGCGGGTTCGTCTCCGGCGCCTACCGCTTCGACCGCGCCGTGCCCGAGCAGGAGACGGCCGCCGACTTCGAACTGACCGACGAACGCCCGGACGGCGACGGGGACTTCTACCACGTGCGGGTACGACAGCTGAACGACCAGTGGGCCTGGTCCAGCCCGACCTGGGTGGGAGCGGCCGACTCCTGTCGCCGGGCCGGCTGACCCGACCCCGGGTCAGCCGGCCCAGACCACCGGTCGCCCCGTCCCGAACCCCAGAAGGAGAAACGCCATGTCCCGCCTCCCCGGCCGCCTCGCCGCCGCCGTGCTCACCGCCGCCCTGGCCGTGACCGCCGCGCCCGCCCACGCCGCCGCCCACGCCGCCGCCCCCGCTGTCGTGTCCGCCCCCGTGCCCGCCGTCGTGTCCGGCACCGACGTCTTCACCGACGGCTTCGAGTCCGGCACCCTCTCCGCCTGGACCCGCCAGCGCGTCGACGGCAACGGCAGCATCACCGTGGCACCCGCCCCCGCCGGCGGCAGCGGCCAGGCCGCCCGCTTCACCGTGCCGAACGACGGCGCCTCCTACCGCTCCGAGGTCGCCGTCAACTCCCTCGGCTGGGGCAGCTACCGCTTCGCCCTCGCCGACTACCTGCCCGCCGACTGGGTGCGCACCCCCACCGAGACGATCCTCGCCCAGTGGCACGGCTACCCGCTCGCCGACGGCAGCGACACCAAGCCGCCGATCGCCCTCACCGTCAAGGACGGCAGCTGGCGGCTCAAGGTCCACTGGCTCACCGACCCCAGCACCGTCCAGGAGGCCGTCGTCCCGCTCGGCGACGTGCAGTTCGGCCACTGGAACCAGTGGGCCTTCGACATCACCTGGTCCACCGACACCACCCCCGGCGCCGTCACGGTCTACCGCGACGGCGTGCAGGTCGGCGCGTACAGCGGCCTCAACAACTACCACCAGAACCAGTCGCCGTACTTCAAGACCGGTATCTACCGGGCCAACTGGAACCCGGCGAAGAACATCCCCTACCCCACCGGCGGCCCCGACGTGGTGGCCTGGAGCGACAGCGTCGTCGTCACCCGGTACTGACCCCGAGTCACCCGGTACTGACCCCGAGGCGCCGGGAACCGCCCCCGGACCAGCCGACCGCCCCCCGAGAACCGAAGAGGTAGCACCACCATGAGCGACGCGGCCCGCCACCGAGGCCTGCCCCGAAGAGGCTTCCTCGGCCTGAGCGCCGGAGCGGCCCTGCTGGCGGCGGGCTGCCGCTCCGCCACCGAGGACGCCGCCGGCGGGGGCGCGGCGCCCTCCGCCGCCTCCGCGCCGGACCTCCGGATCGTCTACGGCGCCGCCCCCGACCCCACCCAGCTGCTCCACCGCGGCCCGGACACCCCGGTGTTCGTCAACCTGGTGCTGGACCGGCTGGTCGACCTCGACCCGCAGACCCTCCAGCCGGTGCCCTGGCTGGCCACCTCCTGGGAGTGGAGCGCCGACCGCACCCGGCTCGTGCTCAAGCTGCGCGAGGACGTCACCTTCCACGACGGCCGCCCGCTGGACGCGGACGACGTCGTCTTCTCGCTCACCGGCGCCGCCAAGTCCTCCCAGGTCAAGCCGCTGCTGGAACGGCTCGCCGACATCCGGGCGAGCGCCCCCGGCGAAGTCACCCTCACCCTCGCCCGGCCCACCAGCAACCTGTTCGACGCGCTCGCCTTCAACCCCGTGGTGGACGCCCGCAGCTACGTCGACGGCAGGGCCGCCGACACCGTCAACGGCACCGGGCCCTTCACCTGGCAGGCCTTCAAGGGCGGCAACCAGCTCGACCTGGCCCGCAACGACCGCTACTGGCAGAGCGGCCGGCCCCACTTCGAACGGATCACCGTCCGCTCGGTGACCGGCAGCCAGGCCGCGCTGTCCGCCCTCCAGTCCGGACAGTCCCACCTGATCGGCGCGGTGCCCGGCCGCGACCTCAAGGTGCTCGGCGGCAACCCGGCCTTCACCGTCCAGTCCGCCAAGTCCTCCTACCAGCAGGCGTTCCTCGGCGTGAACGTCACCAGCCGGCCCTTCGACGACCGCCGGGTGCGCCAGGCCCTCCAGTACGCGGTGGACCGCGACCGCGTCGTCGCCCAGGTGTACGGCGGCCACGCCGAGGCGAGCAGCCTGCCCTGGCCCTCCCACACCCCCGGCGTCACCCCCGACCAGGTCACCCGCTACCCGCACGACCCGGAGAAGGCCCGCGGACTGCTCAGGGAGGCCGGGGCCGAGGGTGCCCGGGTGCCGCTCACCGCCGCCAACTCGCCGGTCTTCGCCTCCCTCGTGGAACTGGTCAAGTACGACCTGGAGCAGGCCGGGTTCGGCGTCGACGTCCAGCTGCTGGACAACGCCGCGCTCCAGCCGAAGATCCAACAGGGCACGCTGGAAGGGCTGTTCATCGCCAACCACGGCATGGTCAGCGTCTCCCCGCTGAGCGGGATCACCGTCTCCGGCCCGCTCCAGGTCGGCCGGAACACCTCCCACGTCACCGACCCCGCCTACGCCGAGCTCCAGACCCGCGCGTTCGCCGCCGCCGACGAGGGGGCCCGGGCCGACGTCAACCACGAACTGTCCGAGTACCTGCTCACCGAGTCCTTCCACATCACCCTCGCGCACGCCTGGGAGACGTACGCCCTCGCCTCCTCGGTGCGCGGCGTGGCCACCAGCGCGCTCGGCTACCTGCGGCTCGACGACACCCGCCGCACCGCCTGACGGGCCGCCCCGGGACGCCCCCCACCGCCCCGGGGCGGCGCCCCACCGTTCCGACCCCCGGAGTACCCCCGTGCCCTACTGGACCAGAAAGGCGTCCGGCGCGCTGGCCACGCTCTGGCTCGCCTCCGTCGCCGTCTTCCTGCTGCTCCGCCTCGCCCCCGGCGACCCGGTGTCCGCCGCGCTCGGCGCCGAGGCCGACCAGGAGCAGCGCGACCGGCTCGCCGACAGCCTCGGCGTGGACCGGCCGATGCCCGTCCAGTACCTGGGCTGGCTGCGCGGACTGCTCACCGGCGACCCCGGCAGCTCCTTCCACTACCGGGAGCCGGTCACCCGCCTGATCGGCCAGAGCGTCGGCAGCACCGTCCAACTCGCTCTCGCCGCAGGCCTGCTGATGCTGATCCTCGGCCTGCTGCTGGGCGTCGCCCTGGCCTCCGAGCGCCGCGGCCGGCTCGCCCGGGTGCTCGACCCGCTGGCCACCGCCCTGCTCGCGCTGCCGGTGTACGTCACCGCCGTGCTGTTCGTCCTCGTCTTCGCGGTGCTGCTGCGCCTGCTGCCCGCCGGCGGCGAGCGGGACCTGTTCGCCGCCCCGGACCTCGCCGTCCAGTACCTCGCCCTGCCCGCCGTCGCGCTCGCGCTGCCGGGCGCGGCGGTGCTGGCCCGGCTGCTCGCGACCGAGCTGCGCCGCACCCGCCAGGAGGAGTTCGTGCTGACCGCCGTCGCCAAGGGGGCCTCGCCCCGGCGGGTCCTGGCACGCCACGTGCTGCCCAACAGCCTGGCCCCGTTCTGCGTGGAGTTCGGGCTGCACCTGGGCGAGCTGCTCGGCGGCGCGGTCGTCGCCGAACAGCTCTTCGCCCGCCACGGCCTCGGGCAGCTGCTGCTGGACGCCATCAACCAGCGGGACTACCCGGTCGCCCAGACCCTGATCATGCTCGCGGTGGCCGTCGCCGTCCTCGTCCAGCTCGGCTCGGAGCTGCTGGTCGGCCGGCTCGACCCGCGGATCGCCCGCGCCGGCACCGGGGAGGACCGTTGACCGCCGTCACCGCCGCCGCCCGCCGCCGCGGG
>NZ_JBEZUT010000371.1:0-8072 GCF_040636595.1 Kitasatospora sp. NPDC036755 | reverse complement strand
CCGACGGGCACCCGACCACCGCGCACCGGGCCGGCGCCCACGGCACCGACGCCCGCCCGGCCGGCTGACCACCGCGGCCACGCCGGCCCGCCCGGGCTGACACCGCGTCCGGGAAGGCGCCGGCCCGGGTCGGCGTCAGCCCGCGTAGAAGAACGACCGGGGCTTGTCGATCAGCGAGGTCTCCCGCCACTGGTTGTTGACCAGGCGGAAGGCCTTGATCTCGCTCGGCTTGCCGTCCGCCTGCTTGACCTCGCCCATCGCGAGCACCGACGGCGCCTGGGCCAGGCGGTCCCCCCGGGACTCCGAGGCCGCGACGGTCAGCATGCTCTCGGCGCTCTGCAGCTGGGTGTCCGTGCTCTGCGAGCCGTCGGTGCTGATGAAGTACAGCTGCTGGGTCCGGTCGGCCTCCTTGCCGAGCACGACCAGCTGGTCGGTCTCCGCCCAGGACACCGAGGCGACATCGGTGAGCGTGGGAGCCGCCCGGCGCAACTCGGCGATCTTCACGGTGGGCGCCTGGGGGGTGCCGCCGTGCTCCACCCGCCCGAACATCAGCGAGCGGACGGCCGAGCCCTGGGTCCTGGTCACCAGGGCGACCCGCAGGCCGTCCGAGGAGATCTTCAGCGCCTGCACGCTCTGCCCGGTCAGCAGCCCGTCGACCTGCACGGTGTACGACTTGGCGCCGCGCACCATCACCACCCGCGGGCCCTGCTTGTTGTGGTCCACCACCCAGAGGTCGCCGCGGCCGTCCCAGCTGGGCGAGGCGAAGCCGTCCTCCTTGTCGCCGCCCTTGGCGGTGGAGCTGAGCACCGGTTCCCCCATGGCCACCGCGGCGTCCGCCAGCGGCACCGACCAGACCTGGTGGCCGTCCTCGCTGATCGCGGCGGCCTGGGTGCCGCTGCGGCTGACCGCGAGGACGCCGATCGGCGGCTTGGTGTTCGACTGCGGCTTGCCGAGGATGCCGCGGACGGGCTCGCCGGAGCGCCCTTCGCCGGCCGCCACGAGGGCGCCGTCGGCACGTTGGTAGTACTGCGCCGGGGTCGCCTGCCCGGCCAGGGCGCCGGGGCCGATGGCCGGCGCGTCGCCGCGGCCGGCGTTGCAGGAGCCGCGCTGCCCCTTCAGTTCCAGCCGGTCGACCTGCCCCTTGACCTGGTCGGCGAGGGTGTAGAAGAGCTGGGCCGCCATCCGCCGGCAGGCCATCGGCTCGCTCACGTCGGTCGCGACGAGCTGCACGTGGGCGCCCCTGGCGTCGTCGATGGTCACCCGCTCGACCCTGGTGCCGCTCGGGAACGCCGAGCGGACCACCGGCGAGAGCCACTTCGAGGGCCCGTCGGCCACCGCCTGGGCCGCCGCCGTCAGCGGGTCCACCCGGCGCCGCAGGTAGACCGGGTCGGCGACCAGCACCTCCTGGCCGGCGTTCGCGGAGGCCGTCGCCGACGGGTCGGGCGCGGTGTAGAAGAACCGCTCGACCTGCCGGAAGCTGTTCCGGAAGTTGGTCTCGTTCATGATCACGCCGGGCGGCAGCTTGTCGATCCGCCACTCGCCGTCCTTGCGGACGAAGGTGAAGTCCTGGACCCAGTTGTTCTGCCCGGCGATCAGCCCGTACGAGTGCTTCTCGTCGACGGTGGCGACCTGCAGCCCGCTCACCGGCACCGAGACCGTGGTGTCCGCGTCGGTGACGTCCGGGCCGGCCCCGATGGTCGTGGACGAGAGCACCCGGATCTCGGACTCCGGCTTCCAGCCCGCGGAGGCGCTCTCGGTGAGGTACTTGCGCGCGGTCTCGTACCCCTCGTCGGCGGTCACCGCGTCCAGGAACCCGGTCAGCAGCTCGTGCGGCTTGGCCCCCCGGCTGGGCGGCACCGGGTAGACCCGGGCCTGGAGGTTCTTGTCGGCCGAGCCCTGGGACAGCTCCACCTTGGTGATGCCGCCGGAATCCGGCATCGCCGCGCAGCCGCTCGCCACCAGGGCGCCGAACAGCGCGCCGACCGCCGCGAGCAGCCGCGGCTCAGTCCTGTTGCTCGTCCCTCGCACGCTGCGACCCCTCCGCGTCCGTCGTCCCACCCGTCACGTCCGGCTCCGCCGTCCGCTGTGCCACCGACGGCCGCCCCGGCGTCGGGTCCACCATGACCTGGGCACCGGTGGCCCCGTACCCACCGGCCGTCCAGACGTCCGAGGGGTCCGCGCGCGGCCCCTCGGGCAACCGCCGCCGGCCCAGCCCGGGGCCGATGTTCAGCACCCCGCCGAGCCCGCTGCCGAGGCCGTTGCCCGCGGCCTCCGGCGTCTCCGTGTGGTCCTCGACCGCGGAGGCCGCCGTCGAGCCGCCCGGGCTGATCGCCCGCCGGTACGGCGTGCCCTGGGCGCCCAGGCCCCGGTTGTTGCGGGAGTCCTCCGGCTCCAGCCGGAACGGCGCCCGGCTGATCTCGCCGCCGCGGGTGCGCGGCAGGGTGAGCCGGAAGTGCGAGCCGCCGCCGGGCTCGCCCCAGGCCTGGAGCCAGCCGCCGTGCAGGTGGGCGTCCTCGACCGCGATGGACAGGCCGAGGCCGGTGCCGCCGGTGGTCCGCACCCGGGACGGGTCGGCCCGCCAGAAGCGGTGGAACACCCGGGACGCCTCGCCCGGCTTGAGGCCGATGCCGTAGTCGCGCACGCCGACCGCGACCGCACCGTCCGCGGAGCCCAGCCGGACCACCACGTCGCGGCCCTCACCGTGCTCCAGGGCGTTGACCACCAGGTTGCGCAGGATGCGCTCGATCCGGCGGGAGTCCACCTCGGCCAGCACCGGCTCGCCGTCGCCGCGGATCACCACGGCGCTGCCCTTGGCCTCGGCCAGCGGCTCGGCGGCCTCCACCACCCGGCCGACGATCTCGCGCAGGTCGACCGGCTCGGCGTCCAGGATCGCGGCGCCGGCGTCGAAGCGGCTGATCTCCAGCAGGTCGGCGAGCAGGGACTCGAAGCGGTCCAGCTGTCCCTGGAGCAGTTCCGCCGAGCGGGCCGCCATCGGGTCCAGGTCCTCGCGGCTGTCGTAGATCAGGTCGGCGGCCATCCGGACCGTGGTCAGCGGGGTGCGCAGCTCGTGCGAGACGTCCGAGACGAACCGCCGCTGCACCCGGGACAGCTCCTCCAGCTGGCGGATCTGCGCCTGGAGAGCGTTGGCCATCCGGTTGAAGGACTCCCCGAGGCGGGCGATGTCATCCGTCCCGGTGACCTTCATCCGTTCTTCCAGGTGCCCGTCGGCGAGCCGCTCGGAGATCCCGGCGGCCATCCGGACCGGGGTGACCACCTGGCGCACCACGACCCAGGCGATGCCGCCCATGAGGATCACCACGAACACCCCGGCGGTCGCCAGGGTTCCGGTGACCAGGGTGAGGGTGTCGGTCTCCTGACCGAAGGAGAACACGTAGAACAGCTGGTACGGCGTCCCGCCCGGGCCGAGGAACTGCATGCCGAGGGCCAGCCCGGGCTCGGACTTGACGCTGCTGTCGGGCGAGCGGTGGATCCTGGTCGGCTGGTCGAACATCTGGCCGGGCTCCGCGGCCAGCTTGGCCCGCAGGCTCTCCGGGATGCTGATCGGCTGGATGTCGCCCGAGTAGCGCGGCGCGAAGCCGGCGGTGTCGGGGACGACGGCGCCGGTGCCGGGGGCCATCGCGATCACCGAGTAGACGGTCTGCCCGCTCCCGGCCAGGTCGTTGACCTGCCGCAGCAGCCAGGTGCCGATCTCGTCGACGGTCGGGTCGGCGGTGTTCCGCAGCTTCTGGTCCCGGGCCTCGTCGATCTTCTTCTGCTCGACCTGGAAGCCGATCCGGGCCTGCGCGCGGGCGGCGTCCATCTTGGTGCCGAGCAGACCGGTGCGCACCTGCGCCACCACGACCACGCCCAGCAGCAGCACGACCACGATGGACGCCAGCAGGGACACCGCGACCACGCGCAGCTGGATCGACCGGCGGTACAGCGTGGCCACCCGGTGCACGGGGCGGCGCAACTGACGCTTCACCATCGCGACCACGGCGGAAGGGCCGCGCCGGCGGCGGGTGGTCGAGCTCAGCACGTCGCCGCGCACGGCCCCGGCCCCGTCGGTCGCGGAACCCGACGGGGTGTCGTCTGCCCGGTCCGTCACGTCAGCTGGGTCCGGCCTTGTAGCCGACGCCGCGGACGGTCACCACGATCTCGGGGCGCTCCGGATCCTTCTCGATCTTGGAACGCAGGCGCTGCACGTGGACGTTGACCAGACGGGTGTCCGCCGCGTGGCGGTAGCCCCACACCTGCTCCAGCAGCACCTCGCGGGTGAACACCTGCCAGGGCTTGCGAGCCAACGCGACCAGCAGGTCGAACTCCAGCGGGGTCAGCGGGATGCCCCGGCCGTCCCGCTTCACCGAGTGCCCGGCCACGTCGATCACCAGGTCGCCGATGGTCAGCTGCTCGGGCGTGGGCTCCTCGGCGCGGCGCAGCCGGGCGCGGACCCGGGCCACCAGCTCCTTGGGCTTGAACGGCTTGGTGACGTAGTCGTCGGCACCCGACTCCAGGCCCACCACGACGTCGACCGTGTCGGTCTTCGCGGTGAGCATCACGATCGGGATTCCGGACTCGGCCCGGATCTGCCGGCACACGTCGATGCCGTCCCGGCCGGGCAGCATCAGGTCGAGCAGGACCAGGTCGGGCTTGGTCTCCCGGAACGCGGCTAGCGCCCTGTCCCCATCCGCGACGAAAAACGGCTCAAAACCCTCACCACGCAGCACGATGCCGAGCATCTCGGCCAGTGCGGAGTCGTCATCAACGACGAGGACGCGTCCCTTCATGCGTCCATCTTCTCATTACCGGATTGTGACCTGCCGCACAGCAGTGCCATTGCTCCAGAACGGCCAACTCGTCCACCGGTGCATTCCGGCCATACCGGGTGAATGCACCCGCCGGAAGCCCCTCCGCCCCCTCGCCGACCCCGCCGGGACGCACCACCCGGCCCACCCCGGAGGAGCGTTGCCGATCAGCAACCGGATCGCCGTGGGGCCGGTTTCCGGCCCCATGGCACGATGGGCGCTGCGCGCGGGCGGAAGATCCGTTCGCAGTCGCGCCCGTGACGCCCTCCGAGGAGCAGTGATGACCGACACCCCGGGCTGGGCCTCGCCCAGCTCGTCCGAGCCGCCCCGCGACGACGCCCGGCCCCCGGTCGACGCGCCCGCCGCCGTGCCCGGGCCGTCGGCACCACCGCAGACCACCTCGGACCGCCCCGGCCCGGCCGGCGCCCCCGGGGGCGCCCCGCAGTGGGGACAGAAGTGGGGGCAGCAGTGGGGCCAGCAGCCTCCCGGCGGCCACCGCCCGTACGGCTGGGGCGCCCCGGCGAGCCCCAGGCCGGGTGTCATCCCGCTGCGCCCGCTGGCCTTCAGCGAGCTGCTGGACGGTGCCGTCACCACCGTCCGCCGGCACTGGCGCACCGTGCTCGCGCTCTCGCTCGGCATCGCCGTGCTCTCCCAGGCCGGCAACGTCCTGGTCAACCTGCTGGTCAAGGGCAAGACCGGCGAGGCCACCAACACCCTGCGACTGCTGGCGGGCCTGCCGCTGGAACTGCTGCTCAACGTGTTCACCACCGCGCTGCTCACCATCGTGGTCAGCCGCGCCGTCCTCGGCCGGTCCGCGACCGCCGGGGAGGCCTGGCGCGACGCCCGCCCCCGGCTCCTGCAACTGCTCGGACTGACCCTGCTCACCGTCCTGATCGGCCCCGGGGTGATCCTGCTCGGCTTCGCCCCGCTGCTCGGCTACTCCGCCGTCGGCCAGGACTCGGTCGCCATCGCCGGACTGCTCACCCTGGTCGGCCTGCTGACCGTGCCGGTCGCCGTCTGGCTGTGGATCCGCTTCAGCCTCGCCGCCCCCGCCCTGATGCTGGAGAAGCAGGGCGTGCTGACCTCGCTCTCCCGCTCCCGGCGTCTGGCCAGGGGCGCGTGGTGGCGGATCTTCGGCATCAACCTGCTGGGCCACGTGCTGGCACTGGTCGTCGCGGTGGTCATCGCCGTCCCGTTCCAGATCCTCGGCATGGCCCTGGGCTTCGAGAAGCTCAGCGCCCAGGGCCTGCCCGACACCGCCGACCAAAGCGTCGCCATGGTGCTGCTGCTATCGGTCGCCGGAATCATCGCCGGCACCTTCACCACCCCGTTCATCGCCGCCATCGGCGTGCTGGTCTACATCGACCAGCGGATCCGCCGCGAGGCCCTGGACATCGAGCTCGCCCGCGCGGCCGGCCTGCCCGAGCACGGCGGCACCGACTGGGCCGGGCAGGGCGACCCGAACCCGGCGAGGCGCTGAACCGGATGTCCGACTGGGGGGACAGACTCCTCGCCGTGGGCGGCGCGCCGGTCACGGTGCCGCGTGACCCGGCCCGCGAGGCCGCCCGCGACGAGCTGCTCGACGCGGAGTACCACAAGCACGACCCGTCCGTACTGCAGCGGATCACGGACTGGATCTACGACCACGTCGCCGGCGCGCTCGACAGCATCTCCGGCGACGGCACCACCGGCACCACCGGACTGGTCCTCTTCCTGATCGTCGCGGTGCTGATCGGCGCCGCGCTCTGGTGGCGCCTCGGCGCGCCCCGCCGCGCCGCCCGCACCGTCCAGGACGTGTACGGCGCCGACGGTCCGCGCAGCGCCGAGCAGTACCGGACGGACGCCGCCGGCCACGCCGCCGCCGGCCGCTGGAACGAGGCCGTCCGCGAGCAGATGCGCGCCCTGGTGCGCGGCCTGGAGGAGCGCACCCTGCTCGACACCCGCCCCGGCCGCACCGCCGACGAGGCCGCCGCCGAGGCCGGCCGGGCGCTGCCCGAGCACGCCGCCGCCCTGGCCGCGGCCGCCCGGACCTTCGACGACATCGCGTACGGCGAGCGCACCGCCGACCAGGACGCGTACCGGCTGCTGCGGGAGCTCGACCGGGCCCTGGAGCGCACCCGCCCGGTCCTGGCGCCCGACACCGCCGTCGCACCCGCCCAGGCCCCGGCCCCGACCCCGGGAGGAGCGGCATGACCCCCGCCCCGGCGGCACCGCCCGTCGCCGAAGCCCCCGCCACCGCCGCCGTCGCCGTCGCCACGACCAGCCTCGCCCCCACCCCGCGCGGCCTGTGGCGCCGGGCCCGCTGGTACCTGGCCGTCCTCACCGCCCTGCTGATCGGCGCCGCCGCCGTGTCCGCCCTCGGCCAGGACCGCCGCTACCCACCGCTGGACCCGCGCTCCTACGACCGCGACGGCGCCCACGCCGTCGTCGCCCTGCTCGAACGACAGGGACTCAAAACCGAGTTCACCGCCGACCCGACCGCCGCCCCGGCCGGCCCGGACACCCTCGTCCTGCCCGACCCCGACCTGCTCAGCCCCGCCGAACTGCGCGCCGTCGCCGCCGCCCGGCACCACCGGCTGGTCCTGGTCGTCCCCGGACCGGCCGCGCTCACCGCGCTCGCCCCCGGCATCCGGCTCTCCGACGACACGGGCGGGCCACCGTACGCCTCCGTCCGCTCCACCCCCGCCGAGTGCCCGCTCACCGAGGCCGCCGGCGCCGGCAGCGCCCGGCAGGGCGGCATGCTCTACACCGCCGGCAGCCGCGGCCAGGGCTGCTACCCGCGCGGCCACGGCTACCCGCTGGTCAGCCTCCCGGTCGGCGACGGCGGCCGCGACGTCATCGTGCTCGGCAGCGGCGCGTTCCTGAGCAACGAGGAACTCGCCGAGGACGGCAACGCCTCCCTCGCGCTCGGCCTGCTCGGCTCCCAGCCCCGCCTCACCTGGCACCTGCCCGACTACTCGGTCCCGCTCCCCGAGGGCGCCCGCACCAAGACCATCGGCGACTACCTGCCGAGCGGCCTGCACTGGGCCTCCTACCAACTCGCCGTCGCCGCCGTGCTCGCCGCCCTCTGGCGCGGTCGCCGGCTCGGCCCGGTGATCAGCGAGAACCTGCCCGTGGTGGTCCGCGCCGCCGAGACCACCGAGGGCCGCGCCCGCCTGTACCGGCGGGCCAAGGCCCGCGGCCGGGCCGCCGAGGCGCTGCGCTGCGCCACCGCCCACCGGCTCGCCCCCGCCCCGGGCGTGCCGGCCCGGAGCGGGACGCCCACCG
>NZ_JBEZUT010000370.1:0-8085 GCF_040636595.1 Kitasatospora sp. NPDC036755 | reverse complement strand
GTCCCAGCGCGGCGGCCTCCGCCACGCCGTCGCCGGCGGGCCCGGCCCCCGTGCTGCCGAGCAGCCCGAGGCCGCGCTCCACCAGCGCGAGGCCCTGGCGTCCGGCCGGGCCGTGCAGCACCACCGGCTCGCGATCGTCGGCGAGCAGGTCGACGAGCAGCAGGTCGGCGGCCCGTGCCGGGTCCGCCGGATCCAGTTCGACCAGCCGCACCGAGCTCTCCGGGTACTCCCGGGCCAGGGTGCGGAACAGTCCGCGCAGCCCGTCCGTCCGGCCGGGGCCCGGCCGCGTGGCCGGCCGGACGGCGATCAGCCGTCCGGGGGCGAGGGCCAGCGCGGCCTGCAGGGCGGGCACACCGCCGGGCAGTACCGGTGCTCCGTTCTCCGCGAGCGGGTCCAGCAGCAGGATCGCGTCGAACGGGCCGTCCGCCGCCGGGAGTTCGCTTCCGGCCGGGACGGCCTGCGGGTGCGCGCCGGCGGCGGTCAGCCGGGCGACGAGGGCCGGGCCGACGCCGTGGCCGTCCTCCCCCAGGAGGGCGAACCGCTTGCCCGCCAGGGCCTCCGGGGTGCGGGCCGGTCCGGCGGCGAGCGGTACGGCTTCGAAGGCCAGCCGGACCGGCTCGTGGCCCGTGACGGGCGGCTCGGCCCCGGGGGTGTGGGCGTCGGCGGCGCGGGCCTCAGGGGTGACGGCCTCGGCGGCGGCACCGTCCGGTGCGGTGACCGGCCCGGCGGCGGGCGCGCCGAGCCGGGTGGTGAGCCAGGCGGTGATGTCGGCGGCGGTGCGGGCGCGGGAGAGTTCCTCCACCTGCTCGTCGGCGAGGGCGCCGAGCGCGCCGGTCCCCTGCGCGTCGCCGAAGCGGCCGGCGAGTCGGCCGGCGAGTCGGCCGATGATCTCGGTGCGCTTGATGGAGTCGATGCTGAGGTCGGCTTCGAGGTCCAGGCCGGGCTCGATCATGTCGGCCGGGTAGCCGGTGCGTTCGCTGATCACCTCGACCACCGCGCGCAGCACGTCCTCCTCGCCGACCGGCGCGGCCACGGCCGCCTCAGCCGCCTCAGCCGCCTCAGCCGCCACCGGCGCCACGGCCACCGGCTCCGGTCGGGCGGCGGCGGACAGCTCGGGCAGCGGTACCACCGTCGGCACCGGCAGCTGCGCGGCGGGCGGGGACAGCGGGGCGGGCGCCTGACCGGTGCCACCGAGGTAGGTCATCAGCACGTCGCGCTGGGCCGCGATCAGCTCTCGGCTGCTGCGCAGGAACTCCGAGACCAGTGCGTCGCCGTTCGGGTTCGGTGCCTGGGCTGTCATCAGCGCCTCCGGTACAGGTCGGGCCGGCGCGAGCGCACCGGGCAGCAGTTCTCCGGCAGCGGTGCGCACCAGCTGCCCGTCCACCGTCCAGCCGGGCCGGCGCGGCGTGCGCGCCCGGCCGGCGTCCACCGCGTCCCGGCCGCGGAACAGCCGGTCGGTCCGCACCGGCACGCCCGCGACGGCGAGCGCGGCGAGCGCGTCGAGGAAGCCGGGCAGACCCCGTCGGCGGCCTTCGAACGGCACCGCCCGGTGCGGCCGGTCGCCGAGCACCGCCGACACCAGCCGGGTCAGCACCGACCCCGGGCCGGCCTCGACGAACACCCGGGCGCCCGCCTCGTACATCGCCTCGACCTGCGCCACGAAGCGCACCGGTGCGCCGATCTGCGCCGCCAGCTCGGCCCGCACCCCGGCCGGATCGGCCGGGTAGGCGGCCGCCGTCCGGTTCGCGAAGACCGGGAACTCCGGCGCCCGTACCGTCCGGGCCGCCAGCGTCTCGGCGAAGCGCTCGCCCGCGCCCGCCACCAGCGGGCTGTGAAAGGCGCAGGCGACCGACAGCCGCTTCACGCCGTACCCGGCTTCGCGCAGCAGCCCGATCGCGGTGGCCAGCTCCGCCGTCGTACCGGACACCACCGTCTGCCGGGGCGCGTTGTGGTTGGCCACCACCACCCGGCCCGCGAGGCCGCCGGCCGCCAGCACCCGCTCGACCTGCTCGGCCCCGGCCGCCACGGCGACCATCGAGCCCGGGTCGCCGCCCGCGCCGACCGCGCCGAGGATGGCCCGCGCCCGCTCGGCGCCGAGCGAGGGCAGCTCCTCGGCGGCCAGCGCGCCCGCCGCGCAGAGCGCGACCAGCTCGCCGTAGCTGTGGCCGCCCGCGAGCTGCGGGCTCACCCCGGCCAGGGCCAGCAGCTCGAACGCCGCCAGGCCCGCCATGCCCAGCACGGGCTGGGCCACCCTGGTGTCCGTCACGGCGGTGCGCTGCGCCTCCCTCGCCTCGGGGGTGAAGGCCAGCGGCGGGTACAACGCGTCCGCGTAGCCCGCGCCGAGCCGCAGGTGGCGCTGCACCCCGGGGAAGGCCGCGAACAGCTCGGCGAACATCCCCGGGCGCTGGCTGCCCTGCCCGGGGAAGAGGAAGGCCACCTCGCCCGGCTGCTCGCCCGCCGCCTCCGCGAGGTACAGTCCGTCGGCGGGCGCTCCGGCCTCGGCGGCCCGCAGCAGCCGGACCAGTTCGGCGACGTCCGAGGCCACCACGGCGACCTGGACCGGGCCGCGCCCGGACTCCGCCCGCCGGGAGGCTGCCAGCGCGAGGTCGCGCAGCCGCCAGGGCGCGCCGTCCGACACCGCCGACCGCAGGAGCTCCGCGACCCCGCGCAGTGCCCGCTCCCGGTCGGTGCCCCGGAAGGTGAACAGTTCGGCCGGCCACTCATGGAGCCCGTGCACCGGCGTCGGCCCGTCGTAACCGCGCAGCACCGCGTGGAAGTTGGTACCGCCGAAGCCGAACGCGCTGACGCCGGCCACCCGTTCGGCAGGTGCGGCGGCCCACGGACGGGCCTCGGCGTGGAAGACGAACGGGCTGCCGTCAGCCTCCCAGGCCGCGTTCGGCCGCTCCACGTGCAGGGTGGGGGGCTTGATCCCGGTGTGCAGCGCCAGCGAGACCTTGATCAGACCGGCCAGTCCGGCCGCGCACTTGGTGTGCCCGATCTGCGACTTGACCGACCCCAGCGCGCAACTCCCGGGTGCGGCGCCGTCCTCGGCGAACACCTCGCTCAGTACGGCGAGTTCGGTACGGTCGCCGACCACCGTGCCGGTGCCGTGCGCCTCGACCAGCCCGACCCGGGCCGGGCCGGTACCGGCGCCGCGGTACGCGCGCTCCAGCGCCAGCCGCTGCCCTTCGGGACGGGGCGCCGTCAGGCCGAGCGACCGGCCGTCGCTCGCGCTGCCGATCCCCTGGACCACCGCGTACACCCGGTCGCCGTCCCGCTCCGCGTCCGCCAGCCGCTTCAGCACCAGGCAGCCGACGCCTTCGCCCAGCGCGATGCCGTCCGCCGACGCGTCGAACGGGCGGGAGCGGCCGGTGGGCGAGAGCGCGTGCACCGAGGCGAAGAGCAGGAAGTCGTTGATCCCGTTGTGCAGGTCGGCGCCGCCGCACAGGGCCAGGTCGCTCGCCCCGGAGGCCAGTTCCTTGCAGGCCACGTCCAGTGCCGCCAGCGAGGAGGCGCAGGCGGCGTCCACCGTGAAGTTGGCGCCGCCCAGGTCCAGGCGGTTGGCGATCCGGCCGGAGATGACGTTGGAGAGCATGCCGGGGAAGGAGTCCTCGGTGAGCGTCGGCAACTGCTCGGCGATCGCCTCCGGCACCTTGCCCAGGTAGGCCGGGAGCACCGCGCCCAGCACGCCCGCGTTCGACAGGTCACTGCCCGCCTCCGCGCCGAACACCACGCTGGTGCGGCGCCGGTCGAAGTCCCGGCCGCCCTCCGCTCCCCCGCCGTCGTACCCGGCGTCCAGCAGCGCCCGCCGCGCCGCCTCCAGTGCGAGCAGTTGCACCGGCTCGATGCTGCCGAGCGCGGCCGGCGGGATCCCGTAGGCCAGCGGGTCGAACGGGATCCGCGGCAGGAAGCCGCCCCACTTGGAGGGCGTGCTGCCGGGGCCGCCGTCGGCCGAGTGGTAGAGCGCCGGATCCCAGCGCTCGGCCGGCACCTCCGTCACCGCGTCCACCCCGCCGACCACGTTCGCCCAGAAGGCCGGCAGGTCGGGGGCGCCGGGGAACATGCCGGCCATGCCGATCACGGCGATGTCGAGCGGAGCCGGCTCGGGCTCCGCCGCGGCCTCCGGTACCAGGCCCAGCCGCTCCACCAGGTCGGTGGCCCGCGCGGACAGGAATCCGGCCGCGCCGGTGCCGACCGCGGCGTGCAGCTCGGCCACCGTCGTGGTGGCCGAGCGCAGGACGGCGACCTGCCCGGCCATGAACATGCCCCGGGCCAGCTGCTCCTGCTCGTCCACCCCGACGAGTTCCCCGGCCACCCGGTCGAGGCCCTTGCTGGCGATCCGCAGCCGGCCGACGTTCAGCCGCTCCAGCCTCTCCCAGACCTCGCGCTCGGGCACGCCCTCGGCCCGCAGCCGCTCCCGGGTCCGCTCGAACTCGGCCGTGAACGGGCTCGCGACACAGCGGGTGGCGTGCCCGGGAGCCGTCTGCAGCAGCTCCGTCCCGCGCGCCGCCAGCACCTGCCGCTGGAACTGCGGCTGGACGGCGCCGTGGGCCACCGCCTCCTCGGTGAACAGGTACGCCGTCCCCATCAGGAGTCCCACCGCCACACCCCGGCCGGCCAGCGGTGCGGCCAGCGCCGCGACCATGGCCGCCGAGCGCTCGTCGTGCACGCCGCCCGCGAACAGCAGCTCCACCTGAGGGCTGTCCCGCGCGGCGGCCAGGAAGTCCTCCACCACCGCCGACTGCGCCTCCCACAGCGGGAAGCTGTGCCGGGGCCCGACGTGTCCGCCGCACTCCGAGCCCTCCAGGACGAACCGGCGGGCCCCGTCCTCCAGGAACTGCTTCAGCAGCCCCGGGGAGGGCACGTGCAGGAAGGTCCGGACACCCGCCTCCTCCAGCACCCGGGCTTGCGACGGGCGCCCGCCCGCGATCACCGCGTGGGTGGGACGCGCCGCCAGCACCTCGGCGAGCTGGGCGCTCCGCACCTCCTCCGGCGCGAAGCCCAACACCCCTACGCCCCAGGGTTGTCCGTCGAGGGCGGCGGCGGTCTCCGCCAGCAGGTCACGGGTCTGCTCCGGGCCGGCCAGGGCGAGGGCCACCACCGGCAGGCCACCCGCCTCGGCCACCGCGGCCGCGAACCCCGGCTGGTCGCTGACCCTGGTCATCGGGCCCTGCACCACGGGCAATCCGGTCCCCAGCGCCCGGCTCATCGGCGTACCGGGCCCGAGCAGCGCCGACGCCGCACCGGGCGCGGCCGCGGCCCGCAGTGCGTCCAGCACGGCGTCCCGGACCGCGCGGACCGCCGCCCCGGCCGTTCTCCATCGATCGGCGAATCTGCCGGCCAGGAAACCGTCCTGACCGACCATCAGCCGAGCTCCCGGCGATTCGCCGGAGGAGGCCCTCTGCAGCACCCGGCACCCGTCGACCACCGCCGTCTCGGACCCGTCCATGCGGCGCACGGCCGCCGCGATCTCCTGCGGAACCGCCGACTCGGCGAGCAGCGCGAGCTGGCTGTCCAGCACCACTCCGGCCGCCCCGCCGGCCACCGCCGCCGCCGCGGTGCGCAGGCCGATGCCACCGCCGGCCCAGACCGGCACCCCGATCCCGGGCGCGGCCAGCAGTTGCTGGAGCAGCACGAAGGTGCTCAACTCACCGACCGGGCCGCCGCTCTCGCTGCCGCGCGCGATCAGTCCGTGCGCGCCGGCGCGGACCGCCGCGAGTGCCTGCGCGAGATCGGTGACCTCGACCAACAGGCGGTACGCACCGGCCAGTTCGGCCGCGTTCCGGCGGGGGGCGCCCTCGGCCAGTACCACGGTGTCCGGTCCCGCACCGCCGCGCGAGCGCAGCTCGGCGAGGTCGAACCCGCAGCCGGGGCCGACCCTGACGCCGAACCGGCCGGTGAACCGCCCGCGGAGGGTGGCGAGTTCCTCGCGGGCGCGGCGGTCCCCCGCCCCGAGGTCCAGCACACCCAGCGCGCCCGCGCGGGACACGGCCTCGACGAGCCCCGCATCCGGCTGCTGGAACGGCGTGAGGCCGATGACGAGGTCGGTCAGCAGTGCGGTCGGTGCGGTGGTCGACTGTGCGGCGGACCTCATGGGCTCTCCCGGTGTGAGTCTGACGGCGCAGCGGGGGCACGAGCGACTCTCGGTGCAGCGCATCACGAAGCGCCCCCGCGGCATTGCCGGAGGCACTCTCGCGCGATTCGCCGCCCGCTTGTAGGTTGACACTACTAGCGGGTAGTGCCCGACAGGTTAAACGCACGTTGCGCGTGCATGTCAAGACAATCGACAGTCCCTGGCGTCACCCCCGAATGAGTCGGAGATCGAGCCAAAAGCACGACCACGGAGGGAAGTTGACGACGGCGTCCGCCCTGCGGGCCGGTCCGGTGATCGACGCCGCCCGTGGTCGGGTGACGGGACGTCACACTGCCTGTCCCGCGGGGGAACGCCACCCGGGAGCCGTCCTCCTCCCTGGTCACGGTGACGGGCCGCCCGGCGGGCGCGGGTCACCGACGCGCCCGCCTCGGCCGGGTCGCCGCCATGAGCGGCCGGCGGCCACGAACTCCCGAAGACCCGTTCGTGTCCGGCCGCCCACGGCTCCGGCGGCGTGACGGCCGCCGGGGACGGGCTCACCCGGGGGGCGTTCCGCACGGTCTTCGCCGAGCGGGAACGCAGCGCGTCGCTAGTCCGCGGCCAGCGCGGACGGGATGTCGAGGCGAACCGCCCGCGCAGCCGGGGCCAGCGCCGCGAGGAGGCCGGCGATCACGGCGGCCGCCGTCAGTTCCGCAAGGGTGATCCAGGGCACTGACAGGACGGTCTGGCCCTCACCCGCCATGCGGTGGAGGGCGATCCCCCAGGCGATGCCGAGCGACACGCCTGACAGCGCCCCCAGCGCGGTGATCACGACCGACTCCAGGCGGACCATCCGGCGGACTTCGCGGCGTGAGGCGCCGACCGCGCGCAGCATGCCGATCTCGCGCGTCCGTTCCCCGACCGACATGGCCATCGTGTTGGCCACGCCCAGCACCGCGATGACGACCGCGAGGGCCAGCAGCCCGTACGCCATCGAGAGCATCCGGTCGGCGCTGCTCCGGACGGATGCCTTGTAGGCCGCCCGGTCCTGCACGGCCAGCTGTGGGTACCCGGCCAGCGCCGTGGTGAGCGCCTTCCCGACCGCTGTCGGGTCCGCGCCGCGGGCCGTGAAGGCGAACAGGGTGGTGTCGGAGGCGGTGGGAGCCAGGGCGGACAGGACGTCGAGTCCGACGCTGGGCGCGAGTCGTACCCGGCCCATCGACATGCCGGGCGGTTCTTGGCGTTGAACGGCGCCGATCGTCAGGGTCACCGGGGGGCTGCCCGGTCCGGCGAGGGTGACCCGGTCGCCGATCCCGACGCCGAGCCGCTCGGCCATGGCGTCCACGAGGACGATCTGGCCGCGGGTGAGCGCGGTTCGCGGATCGCCCGCTGTGTAGGTCTCGTGCATCGCGGTGGGGAAGCCGGGCTCGTCGCCGTAGACGGTGGTGGACAGCGTGGTCGCTCCGGCGGTGAGCGTGGCCTTGGTGATCCGTTCCCTGACGACCTCGCCGATTCCCGGTACCCGCCGCGCCGCCGCGGCGGCCTCGGGTCCGAACTGCGCCTGCGCGTGCTGTCCGCTGACGATGAAGTCCGCGCCGAGCATCCGGTCGGTGCGAGCCGCCATGGAGTCCGAGGCGGAGGCCGCCGAGACGGCCATCGTCGTTGCCACGCAGATACCGATCATCAGCGCGGCAGAGGTGGCGGCGGTGCGGCGCGGGTTGCGCAGCGTGTTCCCGGCGGCGATCGCGCCGATCGGCCCGAAGAGCCGTGGGAAGGCGGCCGTCAGGACCGGGACGACGCCGCGGACAAGAGCGGGCCCGAGCGGGAAGAAGGCGATCGACATCAGCAACATGCCCGGCAGCGCCGCGGCATGGCCCGCGATCAGCAGACCGGCCCCGGCCGGCAGCAGCGCCGCGCCGGTCCACGAGGACCTGGCCGCCAACGAGGACGCCACGCAGTCGGTCTCCAGCATCGACGGCAGGACGAACACCGACTGGAAGGCCTGGCAGCCGACC
>NZ_JBEZUT010000369.1:0-8101 GCF_040636595.1 Kitasatospora sp. NPDC036755 | reverse complement strand
GCGGCGCCGCCGGGGAGGGTCCCCGGGGCTGTCCGGGGGGGGGCGGGGGGGGCGGGGGCGCCCTGGGCGTCGCCCTGGGGGGGGGGGGGGGGGCGCGCGGCGCCCCCCCCCCACGCCCCGGAGGCCAGCCGGGCGGCCAGCGCGGCGGGCGTGGGGGCGTCCGCCAGGTCGGGCAGGGTCAGCCGGACGCCGAACCCGGCGTGCACCCGGGCCAGCAGCCGCTCGGCGGCGGGCCGGTCGCCGCCCAGGTCGTAGAAGCCCGCCGCGGGGTCGACCGACTCCCGGCCGAGCACCTCCGCGAACAGTCGGCACAGGACCTCGGCCGCTTCCGGCCGCTGCTCGGATCTGTGCGTCTGCTGGACCCCGGACATGTGACTCTCTCCCTCGTGCGGCTGGCCCCCGCGGTGGCGGGAGCGGCGAGCTGGGTTGACCTCGGGGCGGTCGGCCCGGTGGTCGGCGGAGCGATGTTGCGGTCGTTTCGCGGTGCTGGGGTGTGCTTTTCGTGACGTCCGTACGGCACACGGGTGCGCGGGTGCGGTGTGCGGTGTGCGGTGTGCGGTGTGCGGCGAGGCGTGCGGGCGCGGGCGGTGCGGGTGCGGGCGGCGCGGGTTCGGGGACGCGCCGGTGCTGTTCGATGCACGCGCGTAGACGTCGGACGCGGGACGGCGCCGGCGGCGTGCCGGAGCGGCCGCGCGGCGGTGGGGTGCTGCGGTGGTGGACGTGGTGCGGCGGTGCGGGGCCGTCGGGTCCCGCCGGTGCGGTGGGCTCCGCGGTGGCGGGTGGGACGGCGCGGGGGAGCAGCCCGGTGAGGGGCGGCCCGGGCGCGGTGCGGCGCGGGGCGGACGGTGGTCCGCCGGGTGCGGAGCGCCGAGGTGGGGGTGGCCGGGTGAGCGGCCGCTCGGCGAGGCCCCGTACGGAGGCCGGGTGGCGTCCGGGGGCCGACGGCCCGACGGCGGTGACCGGTGCGCGGTGGGCGCGGGCGGCCCGGGTCAGTGCCCGGTGGCCGGGGTCACTGCTCGGACAGCTGCGCGATCAGGCTCTTCGGCCGCAGGTCCTGCCAGTTCTGCTCGACGTAGTCGAGGCAGTCCTGCCGTCCGGCGGCGCCGAACACCTGCTGCCAGCCGGCGGGCACCGGGCTGAAGGCCGGCCACAGCGAGTGCTGGCCTTCGTCGTTCACCAGGACGAGGTAGCTGGCCTCGGGGTCCTCGAACGGGTTCGCCATCGTCGGTTCCTCTCTGTTCGGTTCCGGATCGGAGCAGTGCGAAAAGGGGAGGAGCGGGGTGATCGGGCGGAGCCGTGGCTCAAGGCCCCCAGCCGGAGTCCTTGCCGAGGGCGGCGTGGAAGGCGGCGTCGTGGGCGGTGACGCCGTGGGTGGTGAGGGAGAGCGTGGACGACTGCGGCCGGGCGTGGAGCCGGAGGCTCGGCACGGTGGCCGGTGGAACGGTGCGCATCCCGGGCATCTTGTGGACGCGAACGGCAAGGCTTGGCATCGCGAATTCCTCTTCCTGAGGAGGGCGGTCTGCCCTCTTCGCTCTGACAACGCATCCTGCCGAAGGCCCAAACGTGCGTGGAAGCTCTGACTGTGATCGTGAACACGCAATGCGGGAACCGGAAGCCTGGTCAGATCGTGTCAAATGCAGACAGACATGATCCAAGTCCCACCCGGTTCTGTCAGATCAGTGGTGGGATCCCCCGGTGGGGGACTCCGGTGACCCGGGCGGACATCGCAGCGCGGGATCGGGCACCCCGGCGCCGCGCCGGGAGCCCCGGCGCAGTTCCTCCCGGACGACGGGCCAGTCCTCGGCCCACGACGGGCCCGGCCCGGTCGGCGACTCCAGGGCGAGCGTCGCCAGATAGGCGCGCTTGAGCGCGGCGCGTTCGTCCTGCACCCGGCCCGCCGACTGCTCGATCCGGCGCAGCCGGGCGTGCAACCGCTCCAGCGCGCCCCCGCCCGTCAGCAGCCGCCGCGCCTCGGGGCCGAAACGGAAGCCGGGGGCCAGCAGCGGCCAGGCCGACCGCCACACCCGGAACACCTCGCGGTGGCTCGGCCCCCACTCCCGCTCGGCCCGGGACAGCCGCTCCAGCGCGGCGGCCTCGGACGTTGCCGTACAGGTTTCGCGCAGCGCCCGGGAGAGCGCACCCCAGTCCTCGCCCGGCGCGTGCCGCAGCGCCGCGTGCAGCAGATGGGCCACCGAACCGTGCACCACGGTGCGCGGCCACCGCTCCGCCGCCGCCTCGGCGAGCACCGCGCCGGTGCCGCCCACCAGCACCCAGACCTCCCGCACCCCGCGCTCGGCGAGCCCGGCCAGCACCCGCGGCCACTGCTCCCCGTCCGCGGCCGGCCACAGGCCCAGCACCTCGCGCCGGCCCTCGACGGAGACCCCGAGCGCCAGGTGCACCAGCGGCCCGCCCGAACGCCCGCTGCGCACCGAGTCGACGAAGACCACCGGGTAGACCGGGTCGAGCCGCCGCGCGCGCCGCTCGGCGAGCTCGTCCAGCACCTGGTCGGTGATGGCCGATACGGTCTCCCGGCTGAGCTCCACGCCGTACACCTCGGCCAGGTGCGCCACCAGCTCGCCCGAGCTCAGGCCGCGCGCCGTCAGCGAGATCACCAGCCGGTCGAGCCCGGGCAGCCGCCGGGCCCGGGGGAGGACGGCCTTGGGCGTGAAGCTGCCCTCACGGTCCCGGGGCACCCGCACCTCGACCGGGCCGATCTCGGTGAGCAGCCGTCTGGCCCGGGCGCCGTTGCGGCCGTTGGTTCCGGAGCTGGAGCCGGAGCCGGTTCCGGTGCCGGAACCGGAGCTGGTGCCGGAACCGCGCAGGTGCTCCTGGAGTTCGAGCTCCAGGGCGCCCTCGATCAGCTGCTTGGCGAAGGCCTGGAGGATCCCGCCGTCGCCCAGCAGCCGGACCGCGCCGGAGCCGACCTGCGCGGCGGCGGCCTCCGCCAACTGTCGTACCAGGCGCTGGTCCACCAGGCCGGCGAGGGCGGCGGGCGGTGCCGCCGGGTCGGAGTCAGCTCGCAACTGGGGGTGCCTTCCGTCTGTAGGCCGTTCCGTGCACCGATCGCCCGCCCCGGGCGCCCGACGGGACGCCAGGTGCGATGCGCCGACGATCCCCCGGTCACCGCTGCCGGGTGCGGTCGGTCGCGACCGTCACCGTCGGCTCCCCCGCTTGCGTGCACGGCCGACTACTGTCAGCCGATGATTTCCGCGCCCTTTGGGCGTACACTCACGGCTGTCGGAGCCCGGGGGGCGGCTTCCGAACGGCAGTCACTCCCATCTTGCCGGTTCGGATGCCTGGCGGTAGCCGGTACGGGCATTCGTGAAGGCGCAATGCCGAAGCCGGAAGGATGCCCAGATGTGCCCAACCCAGGACAACTGCGCGGAAACGGGTGCACCCCAGCTCTGCGACCGGGGCATCGAGTTCTACCGCACGGCGCTGGCCGACGGGGAGGCGACCGGCGACGCCCCCGAGTGCCTGATCGCGATGGGGCTGCTGCGCCCGCTGCCCGGCCCCGGCGAGCGGCTGGCCCCCGTCCCGCCCGACATCGCCGTCACCGGGTTAGCCAGGCCGATCGAACTCGCCGTCCTGGCGCACCAGGAGCGGCTCGCCGCGCTGCACACCTCCTTCCACACCGCCGAGCACGCCTACCGCGACGTCATGCGGCAGGCCAAGCTGCCGATCCGGGTGCTGACCGGCGAGGAGATCAACCTCGCGCTGGAGAAGGCCGTCGCCGCCTGCTCCGAGGAACTGCTCACCGCCCAGCCGGGCGGCGGACGCGGCCCCGACCAACTCGCCGACGCGCTCCCGCGCGACCTCGCCCTGGCCGGCCGCGGTGTGCGCCAACGCACCCTCTACCAGCACACCGTGCGCTCGCACGGGCCGACGCTGGCCTACATCGAGCAGGTCACCGCCCAGGGCGCCCAGGTGCGCACCCTGAACGAGGTCTTCGACCGGGTGATCATCTGCGACCGCTCCACCGCCTTCATCCCGGCCGGCGCCGACCGGGAGGCCGCGGCGATGCTCATCGAACTCCCGCCGCTGGTCGAGTACCTGCTCAAGATCTTCGAGCTGATGTGGGAGCGCGCCGAGCCCGTCACCTACCAGAACGGCCACCACCGCCCCCGGCTGCTCACCGCCCGCACCCGCCAGAACGTCCTGCGCCTGATGGTCAACGGCTACACCGACGAGGCCATCGCCTCCCGCCTCGGCATGAGCACCCGCACCGTCTCCAGCCACATCCAGAAGGCCAGCGAACTCCTCGGCAGCCGCAGCCGCGGCCACCTCGGCTACATCATCGCCCGCCAGGGCGTCCTCGACGAACCCCTCGACGAGCTCTGACGGGCCCCGCGCCCGTCGCCGCGAGCGTGACCGGCCGTCCCCGCCCTTCCACGCCTCGTCCGGCGCGGCGCTCCGGGCTCCGCCGGAGGTCTTGGCGCGGTGCTCGTGGAGGGGTCCGGCACGCGGCCGCGCCGTCGTACGGCCGCGCGGCGGTCGGGTGGTGCGGCCGTCCGGCGCTGCGGTGACACGGCCGGGCCGGGGGACGAACGGCGCTGGGCCGCCGAGGTGAACGTGGCTTCCGGCGGCCGGGGTGAACCCGGGGCCGACTGAGGGGGATCGGCGGGGGCGGTGTGGTGGGGGCCCTTATGACAACGGCATTGACGTGTGGCGGTGCCGCCGGTTTCATGGCTCGCACTTCCCGCCCGCGTCACCCCCCACGACCGGGGCGGGAGTTCCCCCTCACCCGCGCACCCCCACGAGCAAGGCGGTGATCCGTTGGCATCGACGGTGAAGGACACGGGCGGCGGCCCGAGAGCGGACGCGCGACACTCCGGCGTCGAGATGCGGCAGTCGATCGGCCTGCTGGACGGAGTGGCGATCGCCGCCTCCAGCACGGCCGCCACCAGCAGCATCGGGATCGGCCTGGGCCTGATGGCCGGGGTGGTCGGCCTGCACCTGCCGGCGATCATGCTGCTGGCCTTCCTGCCGGTGCTCGCCATCGCCGGCGGGTACGGGCGGCTGAACGCCGTCGAGCCGGACGCGGGCAGCAGCTACCGCTGGGTCGGTCGCACCCTCAGCCCCTGGCTGGGCTTCCTGACCGGCTGGGTGAACACCGTGGGGACGATCGTCTTCATGGCGTACACCACGACCGTCACCGGCTCCTCGGTCATCCAACTGCTCGACCAGGCCCACCTGCGCAGCGTCGCCGGGCTGCGGCTCGACGCCGACTCGACCGTCCAGTGCACCCTGCTCGGCCTGGTGGTGCTGGTGGGCGCCGCCCTGGTCGCGGTGCGCGGGCTGGATCTGGCGGCCCGGCTGCAGAAGGCGCTGCTGGTCTTCGAGTACGCCGTGCTGCTCGGCTTCTGCGGCTACGGGCTGTTCGCCGGCGACCAGCCGTTCTCGCTCCAGTGGTACAACCCCTTCGACATCCCCTCCTTCGACGCGGTCGCCCAGGGCATGGTGCTGGCGGTGTTCTGCTACTGGGGCTTCGAGTCGGTGTTCAGCGTCGGCGAGGAGGTCCGCGACCCGCGGGACGCCTCCCGGGGCGGTTTGATCGCCCTGGTGGTGATGCTGGCGTTGTTCCTGCTCGCCGGTACGGCCTTCCAACGGGTGCTGCCGCTCGGCGAGTTGGCCGACAATGGCGCCCACGGGCTGACCTACTTCGGCACCAAGCTGGCCCAACAGCCGCTGGCCGCGCTGCCGTTGATCGCGCTGATGTTCTCCGCGGTGGCCTCGCTGCAGTCCTCGGTGATCCCGACCGCGCGGGGGATGTACGCGATGGGCCGCGACCGGGTGCTCGGCCCGGTGTGGACCAGGCTGCACCCCCGGCACGCCACGCCCGCCGTCGGCACCCTGCTGATCACCGGTGTCGCGGTCGCCCTCGCGCTGGCCTCGATCGCCATCCCGACCGTCAACGACCTGATCTCGGCGGCGGTCAACGCGATCGGCATCGTCGTCGCGCTCTACTACGCGCTGACCGCCGTCGCGGCCGCCGTCCGGTTCCGCGGGCTGCTGCGCACCAGCCCGCTGGAGGGGCTGCGCGCGGTGGTCGGGCCGCTGCTCGGCGCGGCGGCCCTGCTCGCCGTCGGCGGCTACCTCGCCTGGACCTTCTACGACTCCACGGACCACTTCGAACTCTCCGCCGACAACGGGTGGTTCGAGCTGTCCGTGGTGATCATGATGATCGTCAGCGGGCTGCCGGCGGCGGCCTGGGCCCGCTGGCGGCGGCGCTCGCCGTACTTCCGACGGGCGGACGCGGCGACCGAGTAGCCCGCACGGCCCACGCCCGTACGGCCCACGCCCGTACGGCCCACGCCCGTACGGCCCACGCCCGGGCGCCACGCGCGTCCGGGCACGGCCTTCGACAGGGCACCACGCGCGACCATGCGCAGCAAGGCACCACCACGCGAGAACGGAGCACCACCCATGACCCAGGCCGATCTGGTCTTCACCCACGGCCCCGTCCACACCGGCGACGCGGCCCGCACCCGGGCGAGCGGTCTGGCGGTCGTCGGCGAGCGGATCGCCGCCGTCGGGCACGACGAGGTCCGTGAGCTGATCGGGCCGGGGACGGAGGTCGTCGACCTCACCGGCAAGCTGCTGCTGCCCGGCTTCCAGGACGCGCACGTCCACGCGGTGTTCGGCGGCGCCGAGCTGGCGTCCTGCGACCTCACCGGGACGGTCGGCGTCACCGACTACCTGGCGCGCGTCCGGGCGTACGCCGAGGCCAACCCGGAGCAGGAGTGGATCACCGGCAGCGGGTGGTCGATGGAGAGCTTCGAGGGCGGCCTGCCCACCCGGCAGCTGCTCGACTCGGTCGTCCCGGACCGGCCGGTGTACCTGACCAACCGGGACCACCACGGCGCCTGGGCCAACACCCGGGCGCTGGAACTCGCCGGAGTCACCGCGGACACCCCCGACCCGGCCGACGGCCGGATCGAGCGCGAGGCCGACGGCACCCCCGGCGGCACGCTCCAGGAGGGCGCCACCGCCCTGGTCGCCCGGCTGCTGCCGCCGTCCACCGCCGCCGACCGGCTGGACGGGCTGCTGCGCGCCCAGCGCCTGCTGCACTCGCTCGGCATCACCGGCTGGCAGGACGCGCTGCTCGGCGAGTTCAACGGCCAGCCGGACCCGTCCGACGCCTACCTCGCCGCCGCCCGCTCCGGCGCGCTGACCGCCCGGGTGACGGGCGCGCTGTGGTGGCAGCGGGAGCTCGGCGCCGAGCAGATCCCCGAACTCGTGCGGCGGCGCGCGGAGCTGAGCCACGGACGGTTCCGGGCCGGCTCGGTGAAGATCATGCAGGACGGCATCGCGGAGAACTTCACCGCCGCGATGACCAGCCCGTACCTGGACGGCTGCGGCTGCGCCACCGCCAACTCCGGCCTCAGCTTCGTCGACCCGGCGGCGCTGCGCGGGTACGTCACCGCCCTGGACGCGCTCGACTTCCAGGTGCACTTCCACGCGCTCGGCGACCGGGCCGTACGCGAGGCGCTGGACGCCGTCGAGGCCGCCCGCACCGCCAACGGCCGGCGCGGCACCCGGCACCACCTCGCCCACCTCCAGGTGGTCCACCCGGACGACCTCCCGCGCTTCGCCCGGCTCGGCGCCGTCGCCAACATCCAGCCGCTCTGGGCCGCGCACGAGCCGCAGATGGACGAGCTGACCATCCCCTTCCTCGGGCCGGAGCGGGCCGCCTGGCAGTACCCGTTCGGCGCCCTCCAGCGGGCCGGCGCCACCCTGGCGGCGGGCAGCGACTGGCCGGTGAGCAGCCCGGACCCGCTGGCGGGGCTGCACGTGGCGGTCAACCGGATGGAGCCGGGGGCCACCGACGGGCGGGTCTTCCTGCCCGAGCAGCGGCTCGACCTGGGTTCGGCGATCGCCGCGTACACGGCCGGCAGTGCCCACCTGAACGGTCACGAGGACGCCGGGGTGCTGGCGGCCGGGCACCTCGCGGACCTGGTGGTGCTCGACCGGGACATCCTCACCGGCCCGCCGGAGGAGATCGCCGCGGCGCGGGTGGAGCGCACCTACGTCGGCGGCAGGCTGGTGCACCTGGCGGTCGAAGAAGTCGCCCTCCAGACGGTAAGTCTCTTCTTCCGAG
>NZ_JBEZUT010000368.1:0-8105 GCF_040636595.1 Kitasatospora sp. NPDC036755 | reverse complement strand
GACCGCCTGGAGGTTGGGCAGCAGCAGGACCTTGAAGCGGGCCAGGTCGTCGGCGGTCAGGCCGGGGCTGGGCACCGTGTCGAACGGGACGTGGGATGGCGCTGCGCGGCCTCGGGCTCGCGTTCTTCGACTATCTGGGCCTGTTCACCGAGGGCCGCGGCGGGGTGTTCGAGCAACGCGCCGACGGGCGCCTCGACTACCACCCCTCGGGCCGGGAGCCGAGAATCTGTGCGGGATCCCGCCGCGGCCTCCCGTACCAGGCCCGCGGTGAGAACCAGAAGGAGCTCGGCGAACGGCACCGGCCGCTGCTGCTCACCGCCTCCGCCGTCCGCGGGCTGCGGGCCCGCGCCGCCTCCCACGGCGACGTGCGGTTCCGCCGGGACGTGTGGCCACTGGTCGCCCGCGAGGTGGAGATCGTCTACTACCGCACGCTGCTGCGGGAGCGCCGTGCCCCGGCCGACTCGGTGAACGGCTTCCTCCGGGCCTGCCTCTCCTCCCCGGCGCACCTGCCGCTGCCGGAGACGCTGCTGAGGCGGCACGGGATCGCGGCCGCCGAGCAGTGGGACTGGCGGCAGGTCGAGACCCCGTACGGGGAGCAGGCCCTGCGGGGGCGGCGGGAGTTCGGCCGGTGGCTGGTGGAGCACCTCGAACGCGACGCCGCACGGGCGAGGGGCGGCAACAACGACGATCCGGTGAAGGCGGCCCTCGACGCGCTGCGGGATCTGCGCAACGAGATCCGCCAGGTCGTGGACCACGCCGGGATCACCGGCCAGTCCTACCGGCAGGAACTGACCGGCTGGTTCTCGCCGTTCAACGCGGCCCTGTCGATCGGCCCGCCCGGGCGCCGGATCGCGGAGCTGGCCGCACTGGTCCGCGCCGGACTGGTGACCCTGGTGGGCCCGGGGATGCGGGTGGTGCCGGCCCCGCGGCAGGACGGGTTCCTCGTCTCCTCGTCCGTGGTGCCGGGGCCGCCGATCGCGGTCACCACCCTGATCGAGGCCCGCGTCCAGAGTCCGGACGTGCGCACCACCGCCGACCCGCTGCTGCGCGGACTCCTGGCGACCGGCCGGGCGGCCCCGTACCGGATCCCCGACCCGGACGGCGGCCACCACGAGACCGGAGCGCTCGCGGTGACCGAGCGGCCGAGCCGCCTCGTGGACGCGCGCGGCATCGTGCACCCGGCGCGGTACGCCCTCGGCGTCCCCACCGAGGGCGTGCACTGGGCGACGGCCGCCGGGGTCCGGCCCGGCGTCGACTCGGTGACGCTGGGGGACGCGGACGCGATCGCCAGGGCCCTGCTGGACGGCGCGGCACTCCACCGCGCCGTCCGGATCGAGGCGTTGGCCCGGTGAGCACGCTCGTCCGGCCCCCTCGGTCCGGCCCGGTGCGCGCCGGTGCCTCGGGTCTGCCGACGGCCCTGGGCGTCGCGGGCGTCACCGTCCTCACCTCGCTGCCGGTCTTCCTCCCCGGCGCCGCGAACGGCCTGATCTGCGCGGAACTGGGCTGGAGCGCCACCCGGACCGGGGCCGTCCTGGCCGTCTACTGGCTGGCCTCCCTGACGGGGGCCTTCGTCAGCAGGCGGTCCGCCTCCCCGGTCGGAGTGGAACGGACCCTGGCGGTCGCCCTGGGGGCCACCTGCGCGGGGCTGCTCGGTGCGGCCGGGGCCCCGGCCACCGGACTCTGGATCAGCTCGGCCCTCGGCGGCCTCGCCTACGGGTACACCCAGCCGCACACCAACGCGCTGCTGATGCGCCGGTGCGCCCCGGGGCTGCGGGCCTTCGCGTTCGGCCTGAAGCAGGCCGCGGTGCCGACGGCGACGCTGCTCGCCAGCGCGGCGATGCCGTTGCTGGCCGGGCCGGTCGGCTGGCGCGGCGTGTTCGCCGCCACCGCGGTGCCGTGCGGGCTCGGCGCGGTCCTGCTGGTGCGGCACGCGGCCGCGGAAGGGCGGCAGCCGGCCGCCGCCGCGGGCGCCGGCGCACCCCTGAAGGCCGACGCCCGGCTGATCGCCCTCAGCTGCGCCGGCTTCTTCGGCGCGCTGGTCGGCAACGGACTGGGCGGCTTCCTGGTGCTGGCGCTGACCACCCGGGGGGCCTCACTGCAACTCGCCGGCGCGGTGGCGACCGCCGGCGCCGCGCTGAACATCGCGGTCCGGCTCGGCGTGGGCTGGTTGGTCGGCCGCCTTCCCCGGCTGGCCTGGCCGGTCCTCGTCGGCCTCTTCGCGACCGGGGCGGTGGGCGCCGTGCTGCTGACCCGCCCGGGCCCCGTGCCGACCCTGCTCGGCGCCCTGCTCGCCTACGGCGGCGGTTGGGGCTGGGCGGGCCTGCTGCACTACGTCGTCGGACTGCCCCATCCGGGGCGGGAGCAGCGGGCCACGGCCGTCAGCCAGATGGGGGTCTCGCTCGGGGCCGCGGCCGGGCCGGTGCTGTGCGGCGTGCTGTTCGGCCTGCTCCCGGACGCCGTCTGGTGGGCCCTGGCGGCGGCGTCCGCCGCGGGCTCGGCCTGCGTGCTCGTCGCCGCGGCCGCCCGCCGGGCGCCGTGACAGCGCCGGGCCGCCCCGAGGCCGACGCCGTCACCGGTGCCGTCACCGGATCCGATGACGGCCCCGATGACGGATCAGGAACGGCCCTGGTCGGAACCGGCCTGGAGGCCGGCCAGGACCAGCCTGACACCCTTGACCGCCCGCTGGAACGCCTCGGGCCGTTGCCCCGCCCGGGCCAGGACGTACCCGCCCTGCACCGCCGCCATGACCAGCGAGGCCGTGGCCGCCGGATCGGTGCCGGGCCGGAGCTCTCCGCTGCGCACCCCCTCGGCGAGCACCTCGGTCAGCCGCCCGTCGAGCCAGTCGAAGAACTCGGCCAGGGGCGCGCGCAGCCGGTCGTCCGTGACGACGTCGTAGTCCTGGGTCAGGCGGCCCATGCGGCAGCCCGCGAGCGGGTCGCGTTCGAGGTCGAGGAAGGCGTTGACGCGGGCGACGGCCCCGCCCTCGCCGCCCAGCGCGCCCTCCGCGCGGGCGCGGAGCTCCTCGCTCATCCACGCCATGGCCTCCAGGGCGAGGTCCGCCTTGCCGGAGAAGTGGTGGTACATGCTGCCCTGGCCGGCGTGCGCGCGCTCCAGGACCTTGGCCGGGCTGGTGCCCGTGTAGCCACGTTCCCACAGCAGTTCGGCAGCGGCCCGGGTCAGTGCCTCCTTCTTGCTCATGCGGCCCAGTGTACCTACCACTCGTTACAGCGGGCATGCCCGGGGATCGCCGGTTCGCGGCCCCCGGGGCGCCCCGGGTCGCCACTTCCTCCGGGCGATTGTCCCCGCGTTCGCCTGAGGTCGTACAGGAATCACCTATTCCGGAAATCTTCGATCGTTCATCAAGTGAAGGCGATCTCCCGTCATGTGACCTTTGCCACGGCTTGACGCGCGGTCGGGGCCGCCTTGACGACATTCTGATGGCCGGAACGATTCCTGATGGCCTGATGTCATGTGATCATTCGTCAAATGTTCATACTGAATGGCACTGTGTGGGTGGTCGTACCCGACCCTTCTGTGCCAGATGCACTGATCGTGTACATGATGACGAATGGCTGAACTGTGCGCATGACCCGTTCGGATCGCAACGACGCGACCACGCGGCCCCGCCTCCCGGGTGACGATCTCACCCTTGAGGACTTCTCCGGACTCGCCGGCCACGTCGGCGGCTATCCCTATGTGAAGATCGTGTTCGACCGCGAGGAGTCGGTCCTGCACTTCATCGACAGCGCCGACGGCACCCTCCACGTCAAGTACGTCGGGTGCGAGATCCTCGGCATGTCGATCGACGAACTGGCGAGCCGGCTCGATTCCTTCAATGACGACGTCTACCGGAATCCCGACCGTCGTTTCTATCTCGGCACCCTCGCACTGCACACCCGCGCGGCGGCGGAGGACGGCGACCGGGCCGACACCTTCCTGTCCCTGGAGACCGTCGACGTCGACACCATGTCCCGGGAGATGCTGCGCTTCTTCTTCCACCGGGTGCGTGAGCACGTCGACCCGGCGCTGCGGCTGGTCCTCAAACCGGCCGGCCACCAGCAGGAGGGCTACCTCGCGGACATCCCGGAGAGCGAGATCCCGCGCGTCCTGTCCCACGAGCTCTACTCCACGGCCTCCTTCGTGCCGCTGAGCGCCGGCGCGGCCCACGGGCGGCTGCGGGTGTACCGCTCGGAGGAGGAGTACCGGGCCGACCCCGAGCCGCTGGAGTGGCAGGACATCGTGGTGATGCCCCGGGTGCCCGAGGACATCCCCCGGGTGTCCGGGATCATCCACACCGAGCACACCACGCCGCTCTCCCACATCAACGTGATGGCCACCGGGTGGGGTATCCCCAACGCCGTCGGCATCGGGGCCCTGGAGCGGATCGACCGGGCCGGGCTGGCCGGCCGCTGGGTGCACTACCGGGTCGAGGCCGACGGCGGGGACCTCCTCCTCGAAGCCGCCGAGCCGGGCGGCCCCGGGGAGGCCCGGCCGGCCCTCGCGGCCGAGCGCATCACCGTGGACCTGCCCGACCTCGCGCCCACGGCCGTCACCCCGCTGTCCGAACTGCGCGAGGGGGACCATGTCCGCTTCGGCACCAAGGCCGCCAACCTCGGCGAGCTCACCCACCTGCTGCAGCACGGCTCGCCCCGCTGGCTCGGCTTCTACCAGCTGCCCCGGCCGCCCCGGGCGGACCTGCTGCGCTACCTGGCCCGCCAGCTCGGCCTCCCGGAGGACGCGGACGCGGTCGAACTCGACGACGCCGTGCGGATCCTGGTGAAGGAGTACGCCCACGTACCGCGCGGGATCGTGCTGCCCTTCTCGCTCCAGCAGGGCTTCCTCGACTCCTCGCCGGAGCTCCGGGCCGCCGTGGACCGGCTGGACTCCGCCCTCCGGGACGGGACTCCGCCGGGGGAGGAGGGCCCGCGGACCGAGGAGCTCTGCCTCGACGTCCAGCGGCTGATCCGCACCGCCCCGCTGCCCGAGCCGATCCGCGCCGAGGTCGACCGGGCGCTCGACCGGCACCTCTACGGCGCCCGCGTCCAGGTCGTCCGCAGCTCCTCCAACGCCGAGGACCTGCCCGGCTTCTCCGCCGCCGGACTCTACGAGTCGGTGGCGCACGTCAGCGGCCCGGAGGCGGTCCTCGACGCGGTCCGGGAGGTCTGGGCCTCGCTGTTCTCGCCGCGCGCGGTGCTGCTGCGCAGCCAGGCGGGCATCCCGCTGGACCACTGCCGGATGGCCGTGATCGTCCAGGAGCAGGTCGGCGCCACCGTCGGCGGCGTGCTGGTCACCTGCAACCCGCTGAGCCCGCAGGACTTCCGCAACGTCTACCTCAACATCTCGCCGCGCTCGGTGACCGACGTGGTCTCCGGCCGGGGCGCCCCGCTCCAGTACCTGTGCAACACCATGGAGGGCGGCAGCCGGACGGTCTCGCTGGGCAGCGCCGCCACCGACCTGGACGCCGGGACCAAGGACCTGGTGCGCCGGCTGGCCCTGATCAGCCGCCTGCTGCAGGCGCACTTCTCGCCCGACGAGACGTACGCGGCCCCGGTCGACATCGAGTGGGCGATCGACGGCGACGGCGTCAGCCTGCTGCAGCTGCGCCCCTTCCGCACCGCCGGCTGACCCGGCCGCGACGGGCCCGCGTGAGCGCGGGCCCGTGCGTCGGCATGCCCGCGAACCAGTGAACTTCCTTCAGGAGAGAGTACGTTGAACAAGATCCTGTACGTCTACGTCAAGGGCGGCGCCCCGCTGGACTACGCGTTCCCGCGCATCGCCGCCTGCGGGGAACTGCACGTCCTCGCGCTGGCGCCGCTGCCCGCGGCCGGGGAGGAGGTGTGGCGGCCCAGCTGTACCGGGATCGAGCTGGTCCCCGACGCCCCGCGCGGCGAGGAGCTGGTCGATCTCATCGTGGAGCACGCCAAGGCCATCGGGGCCGACGCGGTGCTGACCCTCTCGGAGTTCGCCGTGCTGGCCGTCGCGCACGCCGCGCGCCGGCTGAACCTGGCCGGCCCGGGGGAGGGGATCGTCCGCGCCCGGGACAAGCGGCTGATGCGGGAGGCGTGGGCCGCCGCCGGGGTGCCGATCCCCGCGTTCCGCCGGGTCGACAGCCTCGCGGACCTGACCGGCGCGCTGGCCGAGCTGGAGCCCCCGCTGCTGCTCAAGCCGGCCTGGGGCGCCGGGTCGGTCGCCCAGATCGTGCTGGACTCGGTCGAGCAGGCCGCCCCGGCGTGGGCCGGGATCGAGAGCGGGCTGCGGGCCGGCAGCCAGGTCGGCATGAACGAGCTCTACGCCGCGGACACCGACCGGGACCGCCTGGTCGAGTCGATCGCCCAGGGCTCCACCGAGGGCTGGTACGAGGAGCCCGGCTACGGCGACTACGTGAGCGTGGAGGGGATCGTCGCGGACGGCGTCCACCGCCCGCTGGCCATCACCGCCAAGCTGCCGACCGTGCCCTCCTTCGTCGAGGTGGCCAGCACCTCGCCGTGCGTCCTCCCGGTGCCCTTGCAGCGGCGGATCGAGGAGGTCACCCGGCGGGCCGTCGACGCGCTCGGCCTGGAGAACTGCGGCACCCACACCGAGCTGAAGCTGATGAAGGACGGCGAGCTGGTCGTCATCGAGACCGCGGCCCGGTTCGGCGGCCTGCTGACGACCCGGCAGGTCCACGAGGTCTTCGGGCTCGACCCGATCGGCATGCTGGTCCGGCAGCTGCTCGGCGAGCGGGTGGAGTACCCCGCGGTGATGCCGGTCGTCGGGTCCGGGGCCGCCGCGTCGCTGGCCGTCGTCCCGACCGACGCGGCGGGCGTGCCCTGGCGGACCAGCCCGGTCTGGAACCCGGAGGCCGTGGACTGGCAGGCCCTGCTGTCCCCGGGCAGCACCATCGAGGCCGTGCCCGCGTTCGCGATGCCCGCGGGCCGCACCGTCCCCGCCTTCGACCCGTCCGCCGGGTCGCGCAACTGGCTCGGGGTCTACCTGCTGAGCGCCGTCGACGCCGAGACCCTGCGGCGCGACTGCGACGCCGTGCTGAACGGCATGGAAGCCGCCCTGCACCGGGCCGCCTCCTGACCCCCCGCGGCGAACCGTCCCCCACCGAGCCACCCCGTAGCGACGTCCGAGGTTCCTTCATGCGTGTACTGTTCGCCGGCGCACCCGGCGCCGGCCATCTCTTCCCGCTGGTCCCGCTGGCCGAGGCGATGCACGAGCTCGGCCACGAGGTCGCGGTGGCCTCGATGGACGGCGGCGAGTCGGTCGCCGGGTCCGGGCTGCCGTACCTGTCCATCGCGCCGGGCGTCGACTGGCGCAAGGAGATCCGGGAGGCCGGCCGCACCCGGCGGCCGGACCTGATGCGGCGGGTGGTCGAGAGCAACTCGGCCGACCGCGAGGCGTTCGTCCCGCTGGCCGCCCTCGTCAACAGCCGGGTGGCCGACGAGACGGTCGAGCTCGCCGAGCGGTGGCGGCCGGACCTGGTGGTGTACGACTACCAGTTCCCGGTGGCCCTGCTCGCGGCGGCCCGCCTGGGCGTGCCCGCCGTCCAGCACGACCTGGGCTTCGTCCGCACCCCGAAGCTGCGGGCGCTGATGCTCGCGGAGATGGCGGACGCCTTCGCCCGGCACGGGATCGACCGGCTGCCGGAGCCGGCCGAGGTCATCGACCTCGCGCCGCCCAGCATGGCCGGGCAGGAGCGGTACGGCTGCTCGATGCGGCCCGGGGCCTACAACGGCGACGGGGAACTCCCCGCCCGGCTCGCCGTGCCCGCCGACCGCCCGCGAGTGGCGGTGACCCTGGGCACCGTCCCGCCCAAGACCGACGGCCTGACCAGGATCGAGCGGGTGATCGCGGCGGCCGCCGAGGTCGACGCGGAGTTCGTGCTGGCCACCGGTGAACTCGACCTGGGCACGCTCGACACCCTCCCCGACAACGTTCGGGCGTACGGCTGGGTCCCGTGGCGGGCCCTGCTGGACACCTGCGCGGCCGCGATCCACCACGGCGGCAGCGGCACCGCGCTCAGCGCCCCCCGCCCACCGTTTCTCGAGTTTTGGAGCGCCGCAGTGGGTGCCGCCCGGAAGCAGCTGCCCGAGGAACTGTCCGAACCCGCCAAGCGCCTG
>NZ_JBEZUT010000367.1:0-8139 GCF_040636595.1 Kitasatospora sp. NPDC036755 | reverse complement strand
GCCGGAGCGCGATGCGCGAGTACTGGTAGGCCTCCTCCGGCTCGCCGTCGAGCAGGCGGGCCACCATCACCAGGTTGCGGGCCACGTCGTCCGCGGCGAAGTTGACCCCGACGATCCCCGCCCAGCAGGCCAGCAGGCCGGCGAAGCCGCCGGTCTCGGGGCTGCCGGCGATCGCGGACAGCGGGATGCCGAGGCCGAGCGAGATCACCGCCAGGCGGTTGCCGGCCCGGCCCGAGGACCAGCCCCGGCCGCGGTCCTCGTCCCGGTCGTCGTCCCGGTAGGACGGCTCGTAGCCGTCCATCCGCCGGGCCACCGACCGCTCGACCCGGGTGTCCAGCCGGGCGTCGAGGCGCTTCATGAAGGAGTCGAGGAGCTCGTCCTCGTACTCCTTGCCGAGCTCCTTGCGGGCCTGGAGGGTGGCGTCGAGGTCGCGCCGCAGTTCGTCCTGACGAGTGTCCATGGAACCAGGGTGGGGCCGCCGGGGCGCCCGGTCCATCGGTTCGCGGGAGGAATCCGGGCGGGCTCAGGGAGAAATCAGGGTTGCCCGGGCCCGACGGGGCCGACCGGCCCCTCCGTCCCGCCCGCCCGCCCGATCCGCCCGCCCGCCCGCCCGATCCGACCATCCGCCCGACCCGACCGCCCGCCCGACCCGACCATCCGTCCGATCCGCGGGACGTCTCATCCGACGTCCCGCCGTACGAGACGTCTTTGCCAGGCGCGGCCCGCTCCTGCACAGTCGTCGTCCGACCCCCTCGCACCCGGAGGTACCGCTGATGACCGCCACCGACGAGACCGGCAGCGTCGGCCCCTCCGCCCGGCTGCTCCAGCTGTTCGAGGGGCACCGGCTGACGCCGACCCAGCGCCGGATCGCCCACTCGCTGGTGCGGCACGCCACCGAGGCGCCGTTCCTGTCCAGCGTGGAGGTCGCCGAACTCGCGGGCGTCAGCCAGCCGTCCGTCACCCGCTTCGCGGTCGCACTCGGGTACGACGGCTACCCGGCGCTGCGCAAGCAGCTGCGCGAACTCGGCGGCGGCGAACAGGCCGCTCCGGAGACCCCGGACGACGCGGTGCGCAACGAGCACCAGCAGGCCGTGCTCGCCGAGATCGCCCACCTGCGCCACCTCGCCGAACTCCTCGCCGACCCGGAGCCGATCACCCGGGCCGCCCGGCTGCTCGCCGCCTCCCGCCCGCTGCCGGTGCTCGGCCTGCGGGCCGCCTCGGCACAGGCGCGCGGCTTCGCCTACTTCGCGTCCAAGGTGCACCCGGACATCCGGCTGCTGGACGAGGGCGGCAGCATGCTCGCCGACCGGTTGGAGCAGGCCCGGGCGGCCGGCGCCGACGCGCTGCTCTGCTTCGCGCTGCCGCGCTACCCGCGGGAGCTGATGGACGCGTTGACGGTGGCCCGGGAGTGCGGGCTGACGGTGATCACCGTGGCCGACAGCGCTTTCGCGCCGGTCGCCAAGCTGTCCGACCTGATGCTGCCGGCCGCCGTCGGCACCGGACTGGTCTTCGACACCGCGTGCGCGCCGATGATGCTCGGCCGGGTGCTGCTGCAGTCCATGTGCGACGAACTGCCGGGCGCCGAGGCCCGGTTGGAGGCGATCGAGCAGTCCGCCGCGGCCCGCGGGCTGTTCCTGGAGTGAGTACGGCCCGGAACGGGTGAGGCCCGGAGGCCCGGCAGGGGAGTAGCCGTCACAAGCCCGGGCATCCCCTCCTGCAGGGGGTGCCGCCCATGCACGTGATCCATGAGATGAAGTTCGTCGCCCGGCTGTCCTCGGGGGCCGACGAGTGGTCCTGCCCCACCTGCGGACGCCGCGTCACCCTGCGGCGCCTGCCCGAACCCGAACTGACCGTCCTCGACCCGGGCGACGAGTCTGCCGTCCACGTCGGTGTCATCGAACCCGACGCCCGTGCCGCCGAGGCCGCCGAGAAGTACGGCCTGGGCCCCGTCCAGAACATCCCCCGCCCGCCGTCCCCGCCCGCCCCGGACGCCGACGACCGCCGCTGGCTCGCCGAGATCGGCATCGACTGGGACGGCGGCGCGGCGGCCTGACTCAGCCGCGCGGCGCGTACAGCGGAAGGCCGGAGGTGTCCAGCTCGGTGGGCAGTGGCGCGGGCAGCGGGACGGGCTCGCCGTACTTGCCGCGCAGGACGCCCTGGTACGCGCCGTCGCGGGGGTGGGTGTGGAGCGCCCAGGTGCCGTCGCGCGGATCGATCGCGAGGAGGGCCGGCACGCCTGCGACCGCGTACCAGCTGGTCTTGGCGTCGATGAGGCTGACCCGCTCGGAGGTCGAGATGACCTCCACGGCCAGTTCGACATCGTGCGGGTCGGCCAGCCACTCGTCGTCATCCTCCCAGTCGCGCGGCAGAACGACGAGGTCTGGTGTCGCGTAGTCCTCCGCATCGCCGGGCATGGTGATCGACGAGACCTCGTAGGCGCCCAGGCTGTCGGGGAGTCCGGCGTCGAGCTGGCGGGACAAGCGCTTGGTGGTACCCGCGTGCTTGCCGCGAGGAGTCGGGGACGTCACCAGGGTTCCTCCGATGATCTGGACGCGAAGTCCGGTGCGCTGCTCGATCTCCTCCGCCACATCCCGGAGTCTGCCGGGCCGCACGCTGATGGCCGTCATCGTGTCCTCCGCTCTCTGGTGCTGGGCCGAGTGGCTGGTGTCCGCCGGGTTCGGGCTAGCGCGCCAAGTGGGCCGGTGCCGGGGCTGATCGGATGGTTCCGGGGTCTGGTCGAAAACCGACTGTTTAGTTATATTCAACTCGACGCAACGTGAATGAATCCATCCGCAGGGAGGCCGTGACCATGGTGCAGCAGGCGAGCGGGCCGCGTGAGGTGCGCGCGGCACGGGGGACGGGGCTGACGGCGCAGGGGTGGCAGCAGGAAGCCGCCCTGCGGATGCTGATGAACAACCTCGATCCGGAGGTGGCCGAGCACCCGTCGAAGCTGGTCGTCTACGGCGGCACCGGCAAGGCCGCGCGGGACTGGCGCTCCTTCGACGCCATGGTGCGGACCCTGGAGGGGCTGAAGCAGGACGAGACCATGCTGGTCCAGTCCGGCCGCCCGGTCGGCGTGATGCAGACCCACGAGTGGGCGCCGCGCGTGCTGATCGCCAACTCCAACCTGGTCGGCGACTGGGCCAACTGGGAGGAGTTCCGCCGGCTGGAGAGCCTCGGGCTCACCATGTACGGGCAGATGACCGCCGGCTCGTGGATCTACATCGGCACCCAGGGCATCCTCCAGGGCACCTACGAGACCTTCTCCGCCGTCGCGAACAAGCGCTACGGCGGCACGCTGGAGGGCACCATCACCCTCACCGCCGGCCTCGGCGGGATGGGCGGCGCCCAGCCGCTGGCCGTCACCATGAACGGCGGCGTGGCGATCTGCATCGACTGCGACCCGTCCCGGATCGCCCGCCGGATCGAGCACCGCTACCTGGACGTCGAGGCCAAGGACCTCCCGCACGCGCTGGAGCTCGCCACCGCGGCCCGCGACAAGCGGCAGCCGCTCTCCATCGGCGTGCTGGGCAACGCCGCCGAGCTGGTCCCGCAGCTGCTCGCGATGGACGCGCCGATCGACATCGTCACCGACCAGACCAGCGCCCACGACCCGCTGGCCTACCTGCCGGTCGGCGTCGCCTTCGAGGACATGGCGGACTACGCCGCCGCCAAGCCCGCCGAGTTCACCCAGCGGGCGCGCGAGTCGATGGCCCGGCACGTCGAGGCGATGGTCGGCTTCCTGGACCGCGGCGCCGAGGTCTTCGACTACGGCAACTCCATCCGCGGCGAGGCCCAACTGGCAGGCTACGACCGGGCCTTCGCCTTCCCGGGCTTCGTCCCGGCGTACATCCGGCCGCTGTTCTGCGAGGGCAAGGGCCCGTTCCGCTGGGCGGCGCTGTCCGGCGACCCGCAGGACATCCACAAGACCGACAAGGCCGTCCTCGACCTCTTCCCGGAGAACGAGTCGCTGGCCCGCTGGATCAGGATGGCCCAGGAGAAGGTGCACTTCCAGGGCCTGCCGGCGCGCATCTGCTGGCTCGGCTACGGCGAGCGCGACAAGGCCGGCGAGCGCTTCAACGACATGGTCGCCTCCGGTGAGCTCTCCGCCCCGATCGTGATCGGCCGCGACCACCTGGACTGCGGCTCGGTCGCCTCCCCGTACCGCGAGACCGAGGCGATGCTGGACGGCTCCGACGCGATCGCCGACTGGCCGCTGCTCAACGCCATGGTCAACGTGGCCTCCGGCGCCTCCTGGGTGTCCATCCACCACGGCGGCGGCGTCGGCATCGGCCGCTCGATCCACGCCGGGCAGGTCACCGTCGCCGACGGCACCGCGCTGGCCGGGGAGAAGATCCGCCGGGTGCTCACCAACGACCCGGGCATGGGCGTCATCCGGCACGTGGACGCGGGCTACGACCGTGCGGTCGAGGTCGCGGACGAGCGCGGTGTGCGCGTTCCCATGGGTGAGCTGTGACGGCTCCTTCCTTCGAGGAGATGTGGGCGGAGCTGCTCCCGGTGGGCCGCTCCGCCGCCTCCGGCGGCTACCGCCGCTTCGCCTGGAACTCCGCCGACGCCGAATGCCGCGCCTGGTTCGAGCAGCAGGCCCGCGGCCGCGGCCTCACGTACGAGCTGGACCGCAACGGCAACCAGTGGGCCTGGCTGGGCGACCCGAACGGGCAGGGGGCCGTCGTCACCGGCTCCCACCTGGACTCCGTCCCGGACGGCGGCGCCTTCGACGGCCCGCTGGGCGTCGTCTCCTCCTTCGCCGCGCTGGACGAGCTGCGCGCCCGCGGCGCCGACCTCACCAGGCCGCTGGCGATCGTCAACTTCGGCGACGAGGAGGGCGCCCGGTTCGGCGTGGCCTGCATCGGCTCCCGGCTGACCGCCGGCGTCCTCGGCCGCGAGCAGGCGTACGGGCTGCGCGACGCCGACGGCGTCCGGCTGCCCGACGCGATGGAGAAGGCCGGCTACGACCCGACCGCCATCGGCGCGGACGACGAGCGGCTGGCCCGGATCGGCGCCTTCGTCGAGCTCCACGTCGAGCAGGGCCGGTACCTCACCGAGGAACGGCCGGTCGGCGTGGCGAGCGCGATCTGGCCGCACGGCCGCTGGCGGTTCGACTTCCACGGCGAGGCCAACCACGCCGGCACCACCCGGATCGAGGACCGCCGCGACCCGATGCTGACCTACGCCAACACCGTGCTGGCGGCCCGCAAGAAGGCGAAGCTGGCGGGCGCGCTGGCCACCTTCGGCAAGGTCGCGGTGGAGCCCAACGGCACCAACGCGATCGCCTCGCTGGTGCGCGGCTGGCTGGACTCCCGGGCGGCCGACGAACACACCCTCACCGCGCTGGTCGCCGCGATCGAGCAGGCCGCCGCCGAACGCGGGGAGCGCGACGGCGTCCGGGTCGAGCTGACCCGCGAGTCCTACACCCCGGTGGTGGACTTCGACGGGCCGCTGCGCGACCGGCTGGCCAAGCTGCTGGACGCCCCGGTGCTGCCCACCGGCGCGGGACACGATGCCGGCATCCTGGCCTCCGCGGTCCCGACCGCCATGCTGTTCGTGCGCAACCCCACCGGCGTCTCGCACTCCCCGGCCGAGCACGCCGAGCCGGCCGACTGCCTCGCCGGGGTCGCCGCGCTCGCCGACGTACTGGAGGACCTGGCGTGTCAGTGACCGCGACGACGTACTGGGCGCAGCACGCCTGGCTGCCGGGCGTGAACGGCCCGGCGGTCGAGCGGGACGTGCTGATCGCCACCGGCCCCGGCGGCCGCATCACCGCCGTCACCCCGGACAGCGGCCCCTGCCCGCCCGGCGCCGTCCGGCTCGACGGGCTGCTGCTGCCCGGCCAGGCCAACGCCCACTCGCACGCCTTCCACCGGGCGCTGCGCGGGCACGTGCAGGTCGGCTCCGGCACCTTCTGGACCTGGCGCGACACCATGTACCGGTTCGCCGGCGCGCTGGACCCGGACAGCTACCTGGAGCTCGCCACCGCCGTCTACGCCGAGATGGCGCTGGCCGGCATCACCGCCGTCGGCGAGTTCCACTACCTGCACCACGCGCCCGGCGGCGCCCGGTACACCGACCCCAACGCGATGGGCGAGGCGCTGATCGAGGCCGCCGCCCGGGCCGGCATCCGGATCACCCTGCTGGACACCTGCTACCTCTCCTCCGGCTTCGGCGCCGAGCCGACCGGGCCGCAGCAGCGGTTCAGCGACGGTGACGCCGAGGCATGGGCGGCCCGGGCGGACGCGCTCAAGCCGCGCGAGCACGCCCGGATCGGCGCCGCCATCCACTCGGTGCGGGCCGTCCCGGCCGACCAGCTGGGCACCGTCGCGCAGTGGTCGGCGACGCGCGGTGCGCCGCTGCATGTCCACCTGTCCGAGCAGACCGCCGAGAACGACGCCTGCCTGGCCGCGCACGGCGTCACCCCGACCCGGCTGCTCGCCGACCACGGGGCGCTCGGCCCGCGCACCTCGGCCGTGCACGCCACCCACCTGACCGACGAGGACGTCACGCTCCTCGCCGACTCGGGGACGACCATCTGCATGTGCCCCACCACCGAGCGGGACCTCGCGGACGGCATCGGCCCGGCGCGGGCGCTCGCCTCGGCGGGCTCCCCGATCACCCTGGGCAGCGACAGCCACGCGGTGATCGACCCGTGGGAGGAGGCCCGGGCGCTGGAGCTGGACGAGCGGCTGCGGACGCGGACGCGCGGCCACTGGACGGCGAACGCGCTGCTGCGGGCCGGTGGTGAGGACGGGCACGCCTCGCTCGGCTGGCCGGAGGCCGGGCGGATCGAGGCCGGGGCGCTCGCCGACTTCACGGTGATCGCGCTGGACAGCGTCCGCACGGCGGGCCCGCCGGCCCGACTCGGCGCCGAGATCGCCGTCTTCGCGGCCTCGGCGGCGGACGTGCGGCACCTGGTCGTCGGCGGGCGGCACGTCGTCCGGGACGGCACGCACCAGCTGGTGGCCGACGTGCCGGGCGCGCTGCGGCGTTCGATCAGCGCGCTGGACTACTGAGCCCGCTTCAATTCCCCGAGGAAGGCGTTGCCTTGAGCACCACGACCACCCTGATCACCGGAATCGGCAGCCTGGTCACCAACGACTCCGGGCACGGCACCGGGCCGCTCGGCCTGCTGACCGACGCGGCCGTGGTGGTCGACGGCGCCACCGTCGCCTGGGTCGGCCCGGCGGCCGACGCCCCGGCGGCGGACGAGCGCTTCGACGCCGAGGGCCGGGCACTGCTGCCCGGCTTCGTCGACTCGCACGCCCACCTGGTGTTCGCGGGGGACCGTACGGCCGAGTTCAACGCCCGGATGTCCGGGCAGGCGTACTCGGCGGGCGGCATCCGGACGACGGTGGCGGCCACGCGGGCCGCGTCCGACGCCGAACTGGACGCCAACCTGGCCCGGTTCGTCCGGGAGGCGGTGCGCCAGGGCACCACCACCATCGAGTGCAAGTCCGGCTACGGGCTGACGGTCGAGGACGAGGCGCGGGCCCTGCGTATCGCCGCGAAGCACACCCCGGAGACCACCTACCTGGGCGCCCACGTCGTCGCCCCCGAGTACGCCGAGGACCCGGCGGGGTACGTGGAGCTGGTCACGGGCGAGATGCTGGACGCCTGTGCGCCGCACGCCCGTTGGGTGGACGTGTTCTGCGAGAAGGGTGCGTTCGACGGGGACCAGGCGCGGGAGATCCTCACCGCCGGTATCGCCCGCGGCCTCACCCCGAGGGTGCACGCCAACCAGCTGACGTACGGGCCCGGCGTGCAGCTCGCGGTGGAGCTGGGGGCCGCCTCGGCGGACCACTGCACCCACCTGACCGACGAGGACGTGGCGGCGCTGGCCGGCTCGGTGACGGTCGCGACCCTGCTGCCGGGGGCGGAGTTCTCCACCCGGGCCGAGTACCCGAGCGGGCGCCGGCTGCTGGACGCGGGCGCGGTGGTGGCGCTGTCCACGGACTGCAACCCGGGCTCCAGCTTCACGAGTTCGATGGCGTTCTGCATCGCGGTGGCCGTGCGGGAGATGGGCATGACCCCGGCGCGGCCCGCCGACAGCTTCGGCATGACCTTCTTCCACAGCACCGGCGAGACCTCGAAGCCGTACAGCCGGTCGAGGATGCGGCGGGTCTC
>NZ_JBEZUT010000366.1:0-8201 GCF_040636595.1 Kitasatospora sp. NPDC036755 | reverse complement strand
CGGTGTCGAAGAGGATCTTGATGTCGGTGTCCCCGTTGCGCAGGAACGGCGAGATGTCCCAGCGGTTGGAGTCGTAGCCGAAGTTGTTGCGGTTGCCCGGCACCGGCCCAGACCCCGGTGCAGCCGGTACCGGGCGCCGTGCCGGCCGGGTACCACGAGTACAAGGACCCGAGCGGCTTCTCGGTGGTGCTGCCGGACGGGCTGCAGCAGACCGGGTCGGACGCCAACCGGCGGATCTTCAAGAACGCGGCCGACGGCAGCCAGCTGCGGATCGAGTGGACCACGTCGCCCGGCGCCAGCGCGGTGGCGGACTGGCAGGAGTCGGAGCCCAACGTCCGCGGCCAGGTCAGCAACTACCAGCGGCTGAACCTGTCGGCGATCACCTACCGGCAGTGGACCAACGCGGCGGACTGGGAGTGGACCAACGGCACGCCCAGGACGCACTCGCTCAACCGCGGCTTCGTGACCGGCACCCCGGCCAAGTACGGGTACTCGATCTACTGGATCGTCCCGGACACCGAGTGGGCCGCCCAGGCCCCGGTCCGGGACGTCGTCTTCAACAGCTTCCAGCCCGCGCCGTGACGGGCCCGCTCAGCCGATCAGGCGCTGCTTGGCGCGGGTGAACTCGTCCTCGGTGAGGGCGCCGGAGGCGTGCAGGGCGGCGAGCCGTTCGAGCTGACCGACGAGCTGTTCGCCGGTGGAGGCTTCGGCGGGGGCGGCGGACAGGGACTTCGGGGCGTTCCGGGCGGCCCGGGCGGCGGCCCGGAGCTGCTCGGCGAAGAACTCGGCCTTGACCACGTCCTCGAAGCGGTGCGAGCCGGTGAGCGCCACCACCAGCAGCACTTCGCCGTTGAGCTTGGTGCGGGTCACGGTGGCGTCGGTGACGGAGGCCAGCGGAACCGGGACCGGCGGCTTCCCGTCCTTCAGGAAGAGCAGCCGGTGGGTGGTCAGCACGAGCACTCCCTTGCGGAAGTGGTCGGGGTGGCGCCCGGCGGTGGAGGCGACCGGCTTCTCGTCGGCCACGACGGACGCCTCGACGGCCCGAACGGCCTCCGCGTGGTTGCCCTTGCCGCTGTTTCCGGCCGCCTCGAAGGCGGTGTCGATCAGATCGGTCCAGTCCATGGGATCGAGCCTAAGGGAGCCGCTCAGTAGGCTGGTCGGCGAGCGAGAGGAACTGGCATGCGAGGCGGCCCCGGACAGTTGCTGGCGGGGCGGTACCGGCTGACGGACCGTCCCGAGCCGCTGCGTGCCCACGCGGTGGACGAGCGGACCGGCGAATCGGTCCTGCTCGGCGCCCTGGAACTGCCCGGGCTGCTGTCGGCCGGTCAGGATCCGGAGAAGGCCGCCGCGGCGCAGGCGGACCGGCTGGTGCGGCGGGTGGCGGCGGTCGGTTCGGCCGCTCCGGTCGCGCACCCGCGGCTGCTGCGCGGGGTGGGCGCCTTCGTCGAGGGCGAGCTGCTGTGGACGGTGGAGGAGCGGCCGGCCGGGCGGACGGCGGCCGACCTGCTCGTCGACGGACCGCTGCCGCCGTACCGGGCGGCCGAGTTGGCGGCGGACCTGGCCGGAGCGCTGCGGGCGCTGCACGCGGCCGGGCTGACCCACGGCGCCGTGACCGCGGAGTCGGTGCTGGTCTGCGAGGACGGCGCCGCGATGCTCGGCGGGCTGCTCGCCGGGGTGGCGGAGGAGGCGCTGGCCGAGGACCTCGGCGGGCCGGGCGGGCGGCGCCGGTACGAGGTGCGGGCCGACCTGGTCGGGCCGGTGGCGGAGCGCTGGCCGCTGGACGGCGGCCCGGCGGGCGACTGCTGGGCGCTCGGGGTGCTGCTGCAGCGGCTGGTCACCGGCCGCTCGCCGTACCCGGAGCGGGACGTGCCGGAGCTGGTCACGGCGGTGCGGGACGGGCGGCGGGAGCCCTCGGTGGTGTGCGGGCCGCTGGCGTCGCTGGTGGAGCGGCTGCTGCAGCCCGATCCGGCGCTGCGCCCGACGGCGGAGGCGGTGCGCGGGGAACTGGCGGAGCTGCTGGCGGGGGCGCCGGAGCCGGTCGACGGGGAGCGGTCGGCGGTGGTCCGGGCGACGCGGGCGGAGGCGCCGGCGGTGCCTCGGCCGCGGCGTCCGGGGGGCGGCTCCGGGGCGCGGGGGAGTGCCCGAAAGGGCGGCGACGGTGGGGACTTCGGGGCGGGAAACGGGGCGAAACCGCCCCGGATACCCCCCTCCCTGTGGGGGCCGCTGTTGGTGGGTGGAGTGTTCGTGCTGCTCGCGCTGGGAATTGCCGCCGTGGTGCTGTTCGCGGGCTGACGACCCGCCCGGGTTCCGGTCCTGCGGTCCAGCGGGTGGGCGTGATTACCGGGGGCGGCAAGGTGCGCCTAATGTGTGCGTGGGATTTGTTCGAACAGTGGTCTGCACCAGGTCCTCCGTCGCGGTGACGGCAGGCGGAATGTGTGGGGGAGCGGGCGCAGATGGGCGTGCAGGACCGGCCGGATGCGGCCGAGGCGGAGCGGTTGCTGGCCGGGCGGTACGAGCTCGGCGAGCGGCTCGGCCGGGGTGGCATGGGCACCGTCTGGCGGGCCTGGGACCGGATGCTCGACCGCGAGGTCGCGGTCAAGGAGCTGACCGTCAACCACCTGCCCGAGGAGGACCTCCAGATCCTGCACACCCGGATGAAGCGCGAGGCTAGCGCGGCCGCGCGGATCAAGCACCCCGGTGTGATCACCGTGCACGACGTGCTGGAGCAGGACGGCCGGCCGTGGATCGTGATGGAGCTGGTCGACGGCCGCTCGCTGGCCGACGTGATCAGCCAGGACGGCACCCTGCAGCCGCGCGCCGCCGCCGAGGTCGGCAGCCAGGTGCTGGCCGCCCTGCACCGCGGCCACCAGCTGGGCGTGCTGCACCGGGACGTCAAGCCGGCCAACGTGCTGCTGGAGCGCGGTACCGGCCGGGTGGTGCTGCTGGACTTCGGCATCGCGAAGTACGAGGGCGCGACCGAGCTGACCCGGCCGGGCGACCTGGTCGGCTCGCCGGACTACCTGGCGCCGGAGCGCGCCCAGGGCGAGCGGCCCGGACCGGCCTCCGACCTGTGGGGCCTCGGGGCGACGCTGTACGCGGCGGTCGAGGGGCAGTCGCCGTTCCGGCGGGACTCGCCGATCACCACGCTCGCCGCGGTGGTCGACGAGCCGCTGCCGGAGTCCCGGCGTGCCGGCCCGCTGGGCCCGGTCCTGGCCGCGCTGATGGCCAAGGACCCGGCCGAGCGGCCCGCCGCCGACGAGGTGGCCCGGATGCTGGCCGAGGTGCAGGCCGGGCACACGATCGGCCTGAAGTCGGTCGCCGCGGTGCGCACGCCCACCCAGTCGGTGCCGGTGGTGGACCGCAGCGAGCGCCCGGAGCCGGCGACGGAGCCGGCCGGGGGCTCCGAGGAGCCGACCGAGCCGAAGGCCGCCGCGCCCGCCGGGCCGCCCGCGCCGCCCGCCGTCCCCGCCGAACCGGACACCGCCGGGGGCGCGCAGGCCATGGCACGGGCGCAGACCGGGCCCGTCGCGCCGGTGCCGCACTCCATAGCGCCCGTGCGCGGACCGGCCAAGCGCCGCAGCCTGCTGAAGATCGTCGGTGTGGCGGTGGCCGTCGGCCTGCTGGCCGCCGCGGGCACCTTCCTCGTCACCCGGCACGTGGTGGGCGGCGACGGCCCCGACGACCCGACGCCGTCCGCCGCCGAGTCCACCGGGCCGGAGCCCACCAGCGACGCCACGCCGGCGGTGGCGCCGCCCAGCGGCTACCACTGGGTCGACGACCCGGCCGGCTTCCGGTTCCCGCTGCCGAACGGGACACCGGCCTGGCAGCGGATCAGCGCGGGCGACAACCAGATCTTCTACAGCCCCGACGGCAAGGTGCACTACCTCCAGTTCGCCGTCACCGTCGGCCAGTCGGTCAAGCCGCTGGATCACATGCGGCAGATGGAGACCAGCGTCTCCAAGTCGCTCAGGGACTACAAGCAGCACCGGATGGCCGGCACCGCGGTGAAGGGCCAGGAGGCGGCGGTCTGGGAGTTCAGCTACCTGGCCAAGGAGGGCGGCCGCCGGCGCGCGATCGAGACCGAGTTCATCAGCCAGGACGGCACCAGCTACGCGATCTACTCGTCCAGCCCGGAGAAGGGCAGCGAGTGGAACGAGGCCGAGCAGCGCTTCTACGCGGTGCTCAACAGCTTCACCCCGACCCGCTGACCGGGCCGGGCGGCGCGTCCGCTTTCGCCCGACTGCGGCAGATTCTTGTTACCGACGGGTACCGGGACGGCCGCCGGTCGCCTAGGCTGCGCCGTATGTCGGACCTCACAGCAGATGCAGTGGCCACCGAACACCCCGGCGCCGGCAACCCGGCCGCCCCCGGCGGCGGCCGGACCGTCGCCGCGGCCGTCCCGCCGGCCCTGGTCGCCCGGCTGGCCGCCGGCGTCACCGCCACCGGCGAGCCCGACCTGGTGGAGACCGTGGCCCCGCTGACCGGCGAACGGCTGGCCAGCCTGCCGCAGTCCACCCCGGCCGACGTCGAGGTCGCCTTCCAGCTGGCCCGCCGCGCCCAGACGGCCTGGGCCGCGCTGCCGGTGCGCCGCCGGGCCGCCGTGCTGCTGCGCTTCCACGACCTGCTGCTCAAGCGGCAGGACGAGGTGCTGGACCTCGTCCAGGCGGAGACCGGCAAGGCCCGGCTGCACGCCTTCGAGGAGGTGCTGGCCGTCGCCATGGCCGCCCGGCACTACGGGCGGGCCGCGCACGGATACCTCAAGGACAAGCGGCGCGGCGGCGCGCTGCCGGTGCTCACCCACGCCGTCGAGGCCCGCCGCCCCAAGGGCGTGGTCGGCCACATCTCGCCGTGGAACTATCCGCTGGAACTGTCCGTCGGCGACGCCCTGCCCGCCTTCGCGGCCGGCAACGCGGTGGTCAACAAGCCCGACACGCAGACCGCGCTGACCGCGCTGTGGGCCCGCGAGCTGCTGGTCGAGGCCGGACTGCCGGCCGACCTGTGGCAGATCGTGATCGGCGACGGCCCGGTGATCGGCCCCGCCGTGGTGGAGCACGCCGACTACGTCTCGTTCACCGGCTCCACCCGCACCGGCCGCGACGTCGCCCAGCGCGCCGCCGCCCGGCTGGTCGGCGCCTCGCTCGAACTCGGCGGCAAGAACGCCATGCTGGTGCTCGCCGACGCCGACCTCGACGCGGCCGCCGCGGGTGCCGTCCGGGCCTGCTTCTCCTCCGCCGGGCAGCTGTGCATCTCCATCGAGCGCCTGCTGGTGCACCGCTCGGTGGCCGACGAGTTCCTGGAGCGCTTCGCCGCCCGCACCCGGGCGCTGCGCCTCGGCGGCGGCCTCGCGTACGGTGCGGACATGGGATCGCTGGTCTCCGTCCGCCAGCTGGAGACCACCACCCGGCACGTGGACGAGGCGGTCAAGGCGGGCGCCACCGTGGTGGCCGGCGGGCGCGCCCGGCCGGACCTCGGCCCGTTCTTCTTCGAGCCGACCATCCTCGACGGCGTCACCCCGGACATGGCGGTCTGCGCCGAGGAGACCTTCGGGCCGGTCGTCTCCCTCTACCGCTTCGACACCGACGAGGAGGCGGTGGCCGCCGCCAACTCCACGCCGTACGGCCTGAACTCCAGCGTCTGGACCAGGGACCTGCGGCGCGGGCGGACGGTCGCGGCCCGGCTGCGCACCGGCACGGTCAACGTCAACGAGGCGTACGCCGCCGCGTACGGCTCGGTCGGCTCGCCGATGGGCGGCATGGGCGACTCCGGGCTGGGCCGCCGGCACGGCGCCGAGGGCATCCTGCGCTTCACCGAGGCGCAGACCATCGCGACCCAGCGGCTGATGCCGATCGCGCCCTCGTTCGGCCTGGACGACCGGCAGTTCGCCGCTGTGATGACCGGCGGGCTGCGGGCGCTCAAGGCGCTGCGCTTCAAGTAGGCCCGCTCCGGGCGGGCCCGGAGTGCGGAGAGCCCGGCGCGCGGAGCACCCCGGCGCACGTGGGCCCGGTGCGCTCCGGCCCGTCGGCGCGGGCCCGGTTCACGCAGGCCCGTTCACGCAGGCCCGTTCACGCGGGCCCGTTCACGCAGGCCCTTCGGGCCCCGCCCGTCCGGCGGGGCCCGGTTCGCGGTACCCACAGGCAGGTTCATCCGGCGAAGGAGCGGTGGCAGATGGTGGAGTCCGGCGGTGCGGCGGAGTTCGACTACGACGTGGTGGTGGTCGGGTCCGGCTTCGGCGGTTCGGTCGCGGCCCTGCGGCTGACCGAGAAGGGCTACCGGGTCGCCGTCCTGGAGGCCGGGCGGCGCTTCGACCGGGACGAACTGCCCAGGAACTCCTGGGACCTGCCGAACTACCTGTGGGCGCCGCGGCTCGGGCTGTACGGCATCCAGCGCATCCACCTGCTGGCCAACGTGCTGATCCTGGCCGGTGCCGGGGTCGGCGGCGGCTCGCTGAACTACGCCAACACCCTGTACGTGCCGCCGAAGGCCTTCTTCGAGGACCGCCAGTGGTGCCACATCACCGACTGGCAGCAGGAGTTGGCGCCGTTCTACGACCAGGCGCAGCGGATGCTCGGGGTCCGGCTCAACCCGACCCTCACCCCCTCCGACGTCCACCTCAAGGCGGCCGCCGAGCGGATGGGCGTCGGCGACACCTTCCACATGGCGCCGGTCGGGGTCTTCTTCGGCGACGGCGAGGACGCCGGGGGCACCTCCCGGGCGGCCGGGGCGGCCCCCGGGGGCGAGGTCGCCGACCCGTACTTCGGCGGCGCCGGTCCGTCCCGCAAGGCCTGCGTGGAGTGCGGCGAGTGCATGACCGGCTGCCGGCACGGCGCCAAGAACATGCTCACCGAGAACTACCTGTACCTGGCCGAGAAGGGCGGGGCGGAGATCCACCCGCTCACCACGGTGGCCCGGATCCGGGAGATCGGCGGGGCCGACGGGAGCCGCGGCTACGCGGTGGACGTGCGGCGCACCGACGCGCGCTCGAGGACTGACCGGGTGAAGGCGGGCGCGCGGACCGTCACGGCGGCGCGGGTGGTCGTCGCGGCCGGCACCTACGGCACCCAGTCGCTGCTGCACCGGATGCGGGAGGACGGCCACCTGCCCCGGATCTCGGCGCGGCTGGGCGAGCTGACCCGCACCAACTCCGAGGCCCTGGTGGGCGCGCAGACCACCGACCGGCGCTACGGCACCAAGGCGGACTTCACCAAGGGCGTGGCGATCACCTCCTCGATCCACCCGGACGCCAACACCCACATCGAGCCGGTGCGCTACGGCAAGGGCTCCAACGCGATGGGCGCGCTGTCCATCGCCCAGGTCAGGGGCGGCGGCGCGGTTCCGCGCTGGCTGCGCTACCTGGGCAACTCGGCGCTCCACCCGGTGACCTTCGCCCGCTCGATGAACCAGCGCCGCTGGTCCGAGAAGACGATCATCGGCCTGGTGATGCAGTCGCTGGACAACTCGATCACCGTCTCGCTGAAGAAGGGCCCGCTCGGCAAGCCCCGGCTCACCTCCGCCCAGGGCCACGGCGAGCCCAACCCGACCTGGATCCCGGCGGCGGAGCGGGGCGCCCAGGCGCTGGCCGACGAGATCAACGGCTTCCCGGGCAGCACCGTCGGCGAGATCTTCGACATCCCGATGACGGCGCACTTCCTGGGCGGCTGCCCGATCGGCGACGCCCCCGGGACGGGCGTGGTGGACCCGTACCACCGGCTGTACGGCTACCCCGGGATCAGCGTGGTGGACGGTTCGGCCGTCTCCGCCAACCTGGGGGTCAACCCCTCGCTCACCATCACCGCGCAGGCCGAGCGCGCCCTGTCGATGTGGCCGAACAAGGGCGAGGCGGACCCGCGACCGGCCCAGGGCGAGGAGTACCGGCGGGTGGCGGCGGTGGCGCCGGTGCGGCCGGCCGTGCCCGAGGGGGCGTTCGGGGCGCTGCGGCTGCCGCTGCTGCCCGTCCCGGAGGTCCCGAGGAAGCGGGGCTGAACCCGGCCCGGAGGGCCAACCCGCGTGCCCCCGTTCCCGGTTGACATCGGTTCGGGTCCGATGGGATAAACGGGCTCCCTGGGCCTGCCAGGGACTCGTCGAGCGGGGGGAACGCGGGCCATGGCCGACTGCACAGCGTGCGGGGCGACGTCGGAGGAGGGGGCGCCCACCATGACCTGCCCCCGGTGCGGCTCGACCGACGTCGAGGAGTACGGCGAGCC